>NZ_JBHVWC010000003.1:86996-232807 GCF_042882445.1 Kitasatospora sp. NPDC058218
GTTTTTTTTGTTTTTTTGTTTTTTCTTGTCCCTGCCCCCGGGGGGGGGTTGGGTGGGGTTCCTGCGTGTGTCGGGGGGGGGGGCCGGGGGGGGGGGGCCCGGCGGGGGCCACCGCTGTCCCCGCCCGCCGCCCCCTCCCCCTCCCCCTCCCGTGAGGCGGCATCGACCGCGCTTCCGGCGAGGCGGTTCAGTCCTCCGGCGCCCGGCGCTCGGCGATCAGCGTGCGCAGGGTGTCGTAGGCGTTCTGGACGAAGCCCCGACTGCGCAGCGGCAGCGTGCCGGCCATCACCGCCAGCCCCACCTGCGCGCGCGGGCTGAACCCGACGAAGGTGGTGAAGCCGCGGGTGGATCCGGCGTGGTAGACGACCTCGAACTCCCGGCCCGCTCCACCACCTGTGCCGCCACCACCTGAGCCACCATCCGCGCCGTCACCATTCCTGCCGCCACCATTCCTGCCGTCAGCCGTGCCACCACGCACGGCGGCGCCTAGCGGGCCGGTCGCCGGGTGGTCCGCCGATTCGCCGGCCGGTTCGACAGCCGGCCGGTTCTCCTCCGCAACCGCCGGGACCGAGCGGTGGTTCCACCCCAGGCAGATCCGTGTTCCGCCACGCCGTCGGCCGGCCCGCGGTCGCCGGACCTCGCCCAACGCCGTCCGCAACGCCGCCGCGTCGGCCCGTTCGGGCAACGGGACGGCGTCCAGCGCCAGATGCGCCTGCAGGTAGCGGAGCATGTCATCGGCCGTGGAGCGCAGCGCGGCGGCGCCGGGCAGCGCGGGCAGGCGGAAGGACGGGACGCGCCGGCCGCGCCGGTAACCGGCGGCGTCCTCGCGGCCGGGGCCGCAGGAGGTGTCCACCAGGCCGAGCGGCCCGCAGACCCTGGCCTCCAGCAGGTCGTCGTAGCGCTGCCCGGCCGCATTGGCCAGCAGCAGGCCGAGCAGCCCGCAGCCGAGGTTCGAGTAGCGCACCTGCGCGCCCGGGGTCCCGCGGACCGGGGTGCGGGGCAGTGCCCTGAGCAGGTGGGCCGGGCCGAACGTGGCGTACGGACTGGTGAACCACCTGGGGGCCATCGCCGGTAGCAGTCCGACCGGCAGCCTGGGCAGACCCGAGGTGTGGGTGGCCAGGTGGAGCAACGTGATCGGCCGCTCGTGCGGGTAGCCGGGGGCCGCGTCGGCGGGCAGGTAGCGGTCGATCGGATCGTCGTAGCCGACCTCGCCGCGGGCGGCCATCTCGGCGAGCAGCAGCCCGGTGAAGGTCTTGGTGACGGAGCCGAGCTCGAACCTGGTGTCGGCGCGGACGGGACGCTCGCTGGAGCGATCGGAGTGCCCACGGCAGGCCACGGTCCGTTCGTCACCGCGGATCACCACGACGGCGACGCCACCGCCCGGGGCGGCGGCACGGAACAGCGGGCGGAGCAGGCGGTCGAGTTCGGGCCCGGGCTCGGTGGCCGGATCAGCGGCGACGGCGGCGGCGACGGGGGCGTGCGTCGAGCCGTTCACCGGTCCGCGCTCCACCGGAGCGGCCGGCCGAACGACAGGGGCGATAAAAGGTGCCCCTATGGTTTTCGTCAAGCCGCGGTAGCGATCGGGGGTTCGTAGAAGGTGCCGTCTCGGAGCATTGCGAAGAGCACGTCAATGCGTCGGCGGGCGAGGCAGACGAGGGCGGCGACGTGGTGCTTTCCCTGTCGTCGCTCCTTGTCGTAGTAGGCGCGTGACTCGGGTTGGGACAGTGACGCGAACGCGGCGAGGTAGAAGGCTCGCTTGAGCTGCTTGTTACCTCGGCGGGAGGGGTGCTCGCCGTGTATGGAGGAGCCTGAGCTCCTGGTCACCGGTGCTAGTCCGGCGTAGGCGGCCAGGTGGCCGGCGGTGGGGAAGCTGCTGGCGTCGCCGACGTCGATGAGGATGCGGGCTCCGGTCCTGACCCCGATGCCGGGCATGGAGGTCAGGACCTGGGAAAGAGGGTGGGCCTCCAGCAGTTCCTCGATGCGGGCGGCGAGGAGCTTGCGCTGGTCGAGGACGGAGCTGAGTGAGCCGGCGAGGCTGGGGACGATCAGCGAGGCGGCCTCGGTGCCGGGCACGACGACGCTCTGCTCGTCGAGGGCGTCGAAGATGTCCTCGACCAGGCGCCCGGCCAGCCGCGGGGCCTTGGGCCGCAGGAGGGTGACCATGCGGCGTCGGCCCGCCTTCCTCAATTGGGCGGGTGAGCCGTGCCGTTCGAGCAGCGTCAGGACGGCTGGATGGTCAAGTCTCGGACCGATGACCCGCTCCAGCGAGGGGTGGATCTGGGTGAGCAGACCACGCAGCCGGTTCTTGATCCGTGTGGACTCGGCGGCGAGGTCGTCGTCGAACCCGACGATCATCTCCAGCTCGGCGACCGTCTCGTCGCAGGGCGCCAGGTCGCGCAGGGTGTGCGGCATGGTCCGGGCGGCGTCCGCGATGATCGCCGCATCCCGTGCGTCGGTCTTGGCCTCGCCCGGGTAGAGGTCGGCGATCCGTCGCATCGTCAGGCCGGGCAGGTAGGCGACGCGGCAGCCCGTGTCGCGGGCCACGGCCAGCGGCAGGGCTCCGATCGAGGCCGGCTGGTCGACCACGACCAGCACGGTGCCGTGCTTGGCCGTCAGCTTGCTGAACACCTCGCGCAGCTTCGGCTCGGTGTTGGGCAGCCGCTTGTCGAAGACCCGCTTGCCGGCCGGGGTCAGGGCGGTGGCATGGTGCTCGCCCTTGCCCACGTCCAGGCCCAGGTAGACGTCGATGTCACCCGTGTCGATCACGCGCACTCTCCATCGTGGTCGTGCTCTTCCCGGCCTTGCCTGCGGCATCAGCGTGCCGGCATCCACGTTACGAAGAGCCTGCCTCACCCCAGGAACGGGATCGGCGCTCGTGCCCCTAATCAGCGGTCTGCCAATGCCTCCGGTACCCGGTGACAGCACCTTTTCGATCATGGTCGACTAGGGCGAAGAGTCATGCCGGGCCCGGAGGCCGGGAGCCCCATTGCGGGGCCGCGAGAAAGGTAACGGGCGGTCTGGGCATCGTCGTGTCTCCACAGCGGAAGCGGGAACAAGGGAATCGCGCCACTCGAACGGGTGGCACTGCGATCGACGATAAGGAGGCGTTCACCCGTCTGCATGCGGCCGACTCCATTCGAGTGCCACGCACGCGGGCAGAACGGGACATCGAGGCCTAGGTCCTGAAGTATGACAATGCGGATATCGCATTCCCGTTCCGGCTAGACTGTCAAAGACGCGACAAGATCTCCCCCGGGAGTTCGTCGCGTCACAGGGCGCGCCGGGAAGTCTGGTCGGCACTGCACCACAGGTGCATCCATACACCGTTCCCCCGCCCAAGGAGGTCCCGCGTGGCCGACCAGCAGCCCGTCAACGAGCCGACCCGACGCCGCCAGTTCCTCGGCAGACTGCCCCTCCCCGAGCGGGCCTACATCGCCGACGCCCTGCGCACCGAGACGGTCGGTGGCGTCCTGCTGCTGATCGCCGCCGTGGTCGCCCTGATCTGGGCCAACGTCTGGCCGGACGCGTACGAGAGCGTCCTCGACTACACGATCGGGCCGTCCGGCCCGCTCCACCTGGACCTCACCCTGGACGCCTGGGCCAAGGACGGCCTGCTGACGATCTTCTTCTTCGTGGCCGGCATCGAGCTGAAGCGCGAGTTCGTGGCGGGTGAGCTGCGCAGTCCCAGCGCCGCGCTGCTACCGGTCATAGCCGCGATCTGCGGTGTCGCCCTGCCCGCGATCGTCTTCGCGATCGCCAACTCCGGCAGCGGCGGTCACCCGGGCGGCTGGGCGATCCCGACCGCGACCGACATCGCCTTCGCACTCGGCGTGCTGGCCGTGGTCGGCAGCCACCTGCCGTCCGCGCTGCGCGCCTTCCTGCTCACCCTCGCCGTGGTGGACGACCTGATCGCGATCCTGATCATCGCGGTCTTCTACAGCTCGGGCATCAAGTTCTGGGCGCTCGGGCTGGCCTTCGCCGGCCTGGTGCTGTTCTGGTTCCTGCACCGGCGCGGGGTGCACGGCTGGTACCTGTTCGTACCGCTCGCCTTCGTGATCTGGGCGCTGATGCACGAGAGCGGCGTGCACGCCACGGTGGCGGGCGTCGCGATGGGCCTGATCCTGCGCTGCCACCGGGTGGGCGACGAGAAGTACTCCCCCGGCGAGCACATCGAACACCTCGTCCGACCGCTCTCGGCCGGGCTGGCCGTCCCCGTCTTCGCACTGTTCGCGGCCGGAGTGACGATCTCCGGGCCCGCACTCGCCGACGTGTTCACCCAGGCCACCCCGCTCGGGATCGTCCTCGGCCTGCTGGTCGGCAAGACCGTCGGCATCTTCGGCGGCACCTGGCTGGCCGCCCGCTTCACCCGCGCCGAGCTGAATCCGCAGCTCAAATGGGCCGACATGTTCGCGGTCTCGGTCCTCGCCGGCATCGGCTTCACCGTCTCCCTGCTGATCAGCGAGCTGGCGTTCCCCGACGACGCGGACCTCGCCGACCTCTCCAAGGCGGCCGTCCTGGTGGGCTCGCTGCTCTGCGCGCTGGTCGCCACCGTGCTGCTGAAGCTGCGCAACCGGCACTACCGCGAGCTGTGCGAGGAGGAGGACCGCGACCTCGACGGCGACGGCATCCCCGACGTCTACCAGCAGGACGATCCGGCCTGGCAGGCCCGAGTGGCGGAGGCGGCGCGCCGCGCGGGCGAGAACGGCACCGACGGCGCCGGGTCCGACCCGGGCTCCGGCCCGACCCGCTGACGTCCCCCCGACCAAGGGGACACGGCCCGCTGATGACGCACCCTCCGAACGGGCACGCCCCGCTGACGACGCACCCCTGCGAACGGGACACGTCCCTCCGGCGGGGCCCCGGAGTGGTGTGCGACTGACCGGTAGGGGCATGATTCTGAGCTGTCGACAGTCCACAGACACCGCCGGCCGCTCCGATCCCCCGGAGCGGTCCCCGGACACGGCCCCCGGAACGACCCGGGAGCAGCACCGCCCGGCGGCGTCACGCCGCACAGCCGCAGAGGAGAACCGCTGATGCCCGCAGGAGCCGCAGACCCGTCCAGCAACGGCCGGGCGCCCTACGAGGGCGAGCGTTCGGTGGGGCAGCTGTTCGCGGCGGCCACCGCGGACCTGTCCGCCCTGGTCCACGACGAGATCGCGCTCGCGAAGGCGGAGATCCGCGCGGACGTCAAGCGCGGTGTCTCCGGCGGTGTGTCGCTGGCGGTCGCCGGCGTGGTGGCACTGGCCGCGGTGCCGATGCTGAGCGCCGCGGCGGCGTTCGGGATCCACGCGCTGGGCGTCTCGCTCGGCTGGTCGTTCCTGATCGTGGCCGGTGCGTACCTGCTGCTGGCGGTGCTCCTCGGACTACTGGCGCTGCGCTCGTTCAAGCGGATCGAGAAGCCCCACCGCACCATCGAGGGCGCCCAGAAGACCGCCGACGTGCTCAAGAACGCCCGCCCCCGCCCGGCCACCCAGGAAGAGATCGACCGGGCCCTCGGCCGCATTCCGTAGGCCCGCCGCCGGGACGCCCCAGCCCGGTCCTACGGACCCGCCGGACGCCCCGGTCGCGTCCGGCCGGGCCGGTGGATCGGCCGGCCCGGCGACAGCCAGCGCGGCCGCACCGCCACGTCGGTGATCCGGCGCTCCCGCCCCGGGCACCCGCGCCCCGGCGGCCCCGCCCCGGTGGCCGGGGCGCCCGGTCCGGTCCGGACGCCCCGAGAGCGAGTGCCGAGCGCGTACCCGGCGCGCCGATGTGACACGCTCTCGGTATGCCGCTCGACCAGAAGCCCGTGCCCGCGCAGCCGTCCGCCAGCTCCGGCCCCGACCGCACGGTCGGTCAGGACGCCGTCGACCACGGTCGGGACGCCGCCGGGGAGACCGCCGCCGGGCCGGCGGACGGCGGGGGCGGCTCCGCCGCGGAGGCCGCGCCCGCGGCGCCCTGGGACATCCGGCAGGCCGGCCCCTGGCGACACCGGGACCTCGCGGCCAACGGCGCCCGGTTCCACATCGCCGAGCTGGGCGAGGGCCCGCTGGTCCTCCTGGTGCACGGCTGGCCCGAGTACTGGTGGGCCTGGCGTCATCAGCTGACCGCGCTCGCCGAGGCCGGCTACCGGGCCGTCGCGCTCGACCTGCGGGGCATCGGCGGCAGCGACCGCACCCCGCGCGGATACGATCCGGGCAACCTCGCACTGGACATCACCGGGGTGATCCGTTCGCTCGGCGAGCGCCGGGCGCACCTGGTGGGCCACGCCTCGGGCGGCACGCTGTCCTGGGTGGCGGCGGTGATGCGGCCGTCGGTGATCCAGAGCCTCACCGTGGTCTCCGCGGCGCACCCCCGGGACCTCCGCCGGGCACTGCTGACGGACCGCCGCCAGATGGCCGCCTTCGAGCACGTGCTGGGCTTCCAGCGGCCGTGGATACCGGAACGCCGCCTGGTGGCCGACGACGCCGCGCTGATCGGCCGCTACCTGGACGCCTGGACCGGCCCCGCGCAGCTGGACCGGACGGCGGTGGCCGCGTACCGGCAGGCGATCCAGATCCCCAGCACCGCGCACTGCTCGATCGAGCCGTACCGCTGGCTGCTGCGCTCGATGGCCCGCCCGGACGGCATCCAGTTCGCCCGCCGGATGAAGAAGCCGATCACCGCGCCCACCCTGCACGTCCAGGGCGCCGCCGACCCGGTCCTGCTGTCGCACACCGCGCTGGGTGGCGGCGAGTACGTGGCCGCGCCGTACCGCTGGCGGCTGCTGCCCGGGGTCGGGCACTTCCCGCACGAGGAGGCGCCGGAGCAGTTCACCGCCGAGCTGCTGGACTGGATCGGCCGCCACAAGGACTGAGCGCCTCCACATTCCGGGAACGGAAGCGGAACTCAACTCCCTTTATATTGCGCTCATATGACAAACGCATAGGCCAAGATGACGACCCCCTGGGCGGTTACTCCGGCCGGCCCAGGGGCATCCATTGCGGTATGACCTGGATGCCCGATCACGGCAGCGCCCCGCGCGGCCGACGCCACAACAGCTCGCAGAGGTCCGGCCACCGCCCCGACTGGGCGGACGACCTGGGTCACGACGGCACGGACCACCGCCGGAGCACGGCACAGCGGCAGCTCGGCATCCCGCGCATTCTCGGCCGCCGCGCCCGCTGGGTGGGCGCGCGCCTGCGGCGCGAGACCTGAGGGCGCACGCCGGGGCAGCACGGCGCTCAGCACGGCACGGCCCCGGCGCTCAGTCCGGACCGGCGATCAGCCCGACCCAGTGCTCAGCGCACCCGGATCAGATCAGTTCACCACCGTGGGTGACAGCGCGGTGAACCAGAGCAGCACGAAGGTCGCCACCGACATGATCGGCACCAGCACCTTGGTCTCGACGCTGTTGCCACTGCGCTTGATCAGGACGACCTCGTAGCGCTCCTTGTGCGGCCAGAGCAGCGGCGCGCCCTTCTTGGTCAGACAGTCGCCCAGCAGGTGCGCCAGCGTGCCCAGCGCCACCGCGTACGGCAGCCAGCCGGGAGCGTTCGGCATCCAGGTGTTCATCCCGGCGGTGCCCAGCGCGGCGAGTCCGATGATGGTGATCCACATCGTGGGGCCGTCGCCCGGCGGGTGCAGCCGCAGGGCGCGGATCGCGAGCGCCAGGAGGAAGAACGTCATCGCGAGGGTGAAGTTCCGGCCCAGGAAGGTGACGCCGGCCCAGGTGCCGCCACCCATCAGCGCGACGAACAGCAGCGAGTGGGTGGCGTGCCGGTGTCCCCCGGAGATCCAGGCCACGAGGCGGCAGAGCACCTTGGAGATCGGGCCGAGGAAGTTGGCGATCGTCCCGTCGTGGTGGTCGAGGTCCGGCAGCAGGGCGGCGCCGGCGCACAGCACCGTGCCCATCAGGATGTCCGCCGGCTGCAGGGTGGTGTCGAGCAGCAACGGCGGCAGGAACGGCGCCGAGGCCGCGTACAGCATGGCCCCGCTGACCGCGTGCGAGTGACCCATCATCGGACGCCGCCGACCTCCGCTCGGCCCACGCCCGGACGGCGCCCGATTGAGCCGAACGGGTGAGCGCGGCCGACGCTACCAGCCGGGGCCGCCGGTGCGGCGGACATCGGCCGCACCGCCGGTGGCCGGCCGCGTCAGAGCGCGCAGCCCTGGGTGTCCACCCGGGTCGTCGCGGTGCTGCCCTTCTCGGCGTCCTCGCGCACCTCGGCGGCGGTCAGCACGTACCCGGTGTCCGCGCTGTCCAGCGACTTGGCGAAGACCACCCCGTAGACCTGGCCGTCCGGGGTGAGCAGCGGGCCACCGCTGTTGCCCTGGCGGACCAGCGAGCGCACCGAGTAGACGTCGCGGACGACCTGGCCGCGGTGGTAGATGTCCGGGCCGTTGGCCTGGATCCGGCCGCGGATACGGGCCGGTTGGACGTTGAAGGCGCCGTTCTCCGGGAAGCCGGCCACGATCGCGTTGTCGTTGGTCTTCGCCTCGCCCGCGAAGGAGAGCGCGGGGGCGTTCAGCTTGGGCACGTCCAGGACCGCGATGTCCCGCTGCCAGTCGTAGCTGACCACGGTCGCGTCGTAGAGCTGACCGACGCCGCCGATCTGCACGGTGGGCTCGTCGACGCCGCCGACCACGTGGGCGTTGGTCATCACCCGGTGCGGGGCGAAGACGAAGCCGCTGCCCTCCAGGGTCTTGCTGCAGGAGGTGGCGGTGCCGACCACCTTGACCAGGCTCTGCTTCGCCTTGGCCACGGCCGGGCTGGCGGCCAGCGCCGGATCGGGGGTGTCGACCTGGGTGATCGGCTCGTGCTCGAAGGGGTTGAACACCTGCGGGAAGCCGTTGCGGGCGAGCACCTTGGAGAAGTCGGAGAACCAGTTCGGCGCGTCGGAGGGGAGCGTGTCCTGGACGCCGCCAAGGATCGCCGAGGTGCGGACCTGCTTGGAGACGGTGGGCAGGGACGTTCCGGCGAGCGCCGAGCCGATCAGCCAGGCCACCAGCAGCATCGAGATCACGTTGACGACAGCGCCGCCGGCGGCGTCCAGCGCCTTCGCCGGGCGGCGGTCGATGTGGCCGCGCAGCTTCCAGCCGAAGTGGGTGGTGACCGCCTGGCCGATCGCCGCCAGCACGATGACCACCACGACGGCCACCACCGAGGCGGTGGTACCGGGGCTGAGGTGGTCGAGCAGCAGCGGCAGCAGCTGGACGGCGAGCAGGCCCCCGCCGAGGAAGCCGAGGACCGACAGCACGCCGACCACGAAGCCCTGCCGGTAGCCCGACACGGCGAATCCCACGGCGGCGGCGATCAGCAGCAGATCCAGGACGTTCACCCCGACACCCTCCCACGGCGGGCGCCGGGGCCACACAGGCGGGCGTTCACGTGGTCCTGGCGTCGCCGCCCAGCAGCGCACGGGAGCGGTCGCGGTCGCCCTGGACCAGCGCCAGCGCCTCGTCCGAGAGGTCGACGATCCGGGCCGGGTCCCAGGGCAGCTCCAGGCCGCTGTGGTGCAGCACCCGGTCGATCACCCCGGCGGTGAAGCCCCAGACCAGCCGGCCGCCGACCGCGAAGGCCGGTCCGAGATGGCCGGACGGGTGGCGCAGCCGGGCCCGGTTGGCCGGGTCGGTCAGTTCGGCGATCGGCACCCGGAACACCGCGCCGGTCTCGCCCGCGTCCACCGGGCGGACCGGTGACTCCTCGCGCCACCAGCCGAGCACCGGGGTCACCACGAAGCGGCTGACCGGGATGTAGAGGGCGGGCAGGGCGGCGAAGACCTGCACCCCGGACGGGTCCAGGCCGGTCTCCTCCCAGGCCTCGCGCAGCGCCGCCGCGATCGGACCCGGTCCGTCGGGGTCGCCGTCCTCCGGGTCCAGCGCGCCCCCGGGGAAGGACGGCTGGCCGGCGTGCGAGCGCAGGGAGCGGGCCCGTTCGATCAGCAGCAGGTCCGGGCCGGTCCCGCCCTCGCCGAAGAGCATCAGGACGGCCGCGGCGCGTCCGCCCTCGGCCGGTGGCAGGAAGCGGCTCAGCTGTTCGGGCAGCACGCGCTCGGCGGCGTCCCGGACCGGCTCCAGCCACGGCGGCAGGCCGTCCCGCTCGATCCGCCCGCCCGGCCCCGGTCGCTGCTCGTGTCCCCGCTCGGGACGGTGCGCCGTCACTCGGCCACCGCCAGGTCCGCGACCTCGCCCCGGTGGGCGGCGGCGTCGGCCCGTGCCGCCGCCTCGCCCGGGAAGTCGGCGGGCGGGCGCAGCCGCTGGCCGGGGTGCCCGCCCATCTCGTACTTGAGCAGCTTCTTCGCCTTCTCCGGGTCCGTCTCGCCCTCCCCGTAGGAGGGGCAGAGCGGCGCGATCGGGCAGGCCCCGCAGGCCGGCTTCTGCGAGTGGCAGATCCGGCGGCCGTGGAAGACCACCCGGTGCGAGAGCATCGTCCACTCCGACTTGGGGAAGATCTCCGCGACGGCCGCCTCGACCTTGACCGGGTCCTCCTCGGCCGTCCACCCGAAGCGCCGGGCCAGCCGGCCGAAGTGGGTGTCCACGGTGATCCCGGGCACCCCGAACGCGTTGCCGAGGACCACGTTCGCGGTCTTGCGCCCGACGCCGGGGAGGGTGACCAGGTCGGCCAGCCGTCCCGGGACCTCGCCGCCGAACTCGTCCCGCAGCGCGATCGAGAGCCCGATCAGCGACTTCGCCTTGTTCCGGAAGAACCCGGTCGGCCGGATGATCTCCTCCAGCTCCTCCGGCACCGCCGCCGCCATGTCCTCCGGCGTCGGGTACTTCGCGAACAGCGCCGGCGTCGTCTGGTTCACCCGCAGGTCCGTCGTCTGCGCCGACAGCACGGTGGCCACCAGCAGCTCGAACGGATTGTCGAAGTCCAGCTCGGGATGCGCGTACGGGTACAACTCCGCCAGCTCCCGGTTGATCCTCCGGGCCCGCCGCACCATCGCCAGGTGCGACTCCGGCTTCCTCGGCTTCGCAGCCACCTTCACCGCCGGCTTGGCTGCGGCCTTCCGGACCTTGCTCTCTGCCATGCACGAAGGCTACGCCGAACAGCCCTGGCCTCGTGGGCGATCAGCCATCGGCGCAGGGCGGCAGGTGGTTCGGGGGGCACGCGCCGGACGGCTCGGGCCGGGCGGCCGGTCCGGCCCGGTCCGCCGCCGCCGCCGCCGCCGCCGCGGAGGCTACGGGCGGTGCGGACGTCTCGGGCAGTACGGGCGACACGGATGACACGGGTGATGCAGATGATGCGGACGACCCGGGCAGTACGGACGCCGCGGCCCGGCGGTCGCGGCGGGCGGGGGCGAGGGCGCCGAGCATCACCACGGCCGTGAGGGCGAAGGCCTGCGGGTAGCCCAACGGGCCGGCCAGCACGCCGAAGGCCACTGCGCCGACGCCCATGCCCGCGTCGTAGGCGACGTTCCACAACGCGGTGACGGCTCCGTAGCCGGCCCCGGAGACCCTCGCGTACATCATGGTCAGGGTGGCGTTCTGGGCGATGCCGAAGCCGAGGCCGAACACCGCCGCACCGGCGACCACGGCGGCCGGGCTGCCGGTCAGCGCGATCAGCAGCGTGCCCGCGGCGCTGAGCAGCAGTCCGGGGAGGACGAGCCGGTCCGAGCCGTGCCGGTCGCCGTACCGGCCCGCCGCCCAGCGGGCCGCCGTGGACGCGGCCGGCTGGACGAACAGGGCCACCGCGGCGAGGCCCGCGGACCCGGCCGGGAGGGCCAGCGGCAGGAAGGTCACGATGATTCCGGCCGCCAGCGCGGTGGCCGCGAAGACCACCGTGGGACGCCGGAGCCCGGCCGAGCGGAAGCCCTCCACCACGCCCACCGACGGCTCGGTGGACGCCTCGCGATCGGGCAGGCCCGGTACGGCGGCGATCGCGGCCAGCGCCACCACCCCGGCGGTCACGGCCACCGTCGTGTAGCCCAGGTGGGCCGCCAACCACACGCCCAGCGGCAGGCCCAGCAGCGAGGGCGCGCCCGAGACCACTCCGACCAGCGCCAGCCCTTCGCCGCGCCGCTCGGCCGGGATCAGCGCCGCGGTCAGCGCACCGCCCGCGACGATGGTGAAGGCGAAGCCCAGTCCGCGCACCAGGCAGACCGTCGTGATCCAGACGGCGCTGCCGTCGAAGGCGGTCAGCACCAACGCGGGCGCGCCGAGCAGGAACAGTCCCACCGCCAGTAGCGCCCGGTAGCCGAAGCGGACCACCAACCGGGGTGTGGCCAGTTCGCCCAGCACGGTCGTCAGCATCAGCGCACCGGTGGCGAGCCCGGCCGCGTTGCCGCCGCCGGTGGACTCCTCGGCGTAGAGCGGGACGACCGCGAGCAGCAGGTTGAAGCCGGTCGAGGCGCCGAGGATCGACACGAAGCGCAGCAGCAGCGGCCGGGTGACCAGCCTGGGGCGGGTGCCGGCCGAAGTCCGGGAGGTTGCCGTCGAGGTCATATGACGGACCGTAGGGGGGAATCGGCCCGCCGGTAAGATCCAATATCGGCCTGCTCCGCTCCGCCCGGTGGCCGGGCCCGCCGAGCTGCGGCAACACCGGTGCCCACGACCGGGCCGCACCGCCCCCGCGACGGCGGGTCAGGGGCAGATGACGACCTGGCCGGCCCACGAGAGGCCGCCGCCGAAGCCGAGCAGCAGCGTGGGGGCGCCGCCGGGCACCTCGCCGCGCTCCACCAGCTTGGCCAGCGCGAGCGGGACGGAGGCGGCCGAGGTGTTGCCGGACTCGACGACGTCGCGGGCGACCACCGCGCCGGTCGCGCCGAGCCGGTCCACCACCGCCTCGATGATCCGCAGGTTGGCCTGGTGGGTGACCACCGCACCGAGGTCCGCGGGGGTGATCCCGGCCCGCCGGCAGGCCTCCTCGGCGATCGGGGCCAGCGCGGTGGTGGCCCAGCGGTAGACGGTCTGGCCCTCCTGACGGAACTTCGGCTGCCAGCCGTCGTCGAGCCGGACGGCGTGGCCCCGGGTCGGGTCGGAACCCCAGACGACCGGTCCGACACCCCGGCCGGTCGGGTCGTGGCTGAGGACGGCCGCGCCCGCGCCGTCGCCGAGCAGGACGCAGCTGGACCGGTCGGTCCAGTCGGTGACGTCGCTCATCCGTTCGGCGCCGATCACCAGTGCGTGCCGGGCGGCCCCGGCCCGGACGGCGTGGTCGGCGGTGGCCAGCGCCGTGCAGAAGCCCGCGCAGCCGTTGTTGACGTCGAAGCCGACGGCCGAGGGGATGCCCAGTCGGCCGGCGACCTGGGTGGCGATGCTCGGGCAGCGGTCCATCGCCGAGCAGGTGGCGACCACCACCATGTCGATCTCCTCCGGGGCCAGGCCGGCCGAGGCGAGCGCCTTGCCGGCGGCAGCGGCGGCGAGGTCGGTCACGGACTCCGTGTCGGCGATGCGCCGGGTGACGATGCCGGTGCGCTGCCGGATCCAGTCGTCGCTGGTGTCGACCAGCCGGGCGAGGTCGTCGTTGGTGAGGACCCTGGCGGGCTGGTGGTGGCCCAGGGCCGCGATCCGGGATCCCGACATGTCTGCTCCTCCGTACGGGGATGTCACGCCGGGACTATAGCGTCCGAACGGTCGGACGCTAAAGGGTCCACGCTGGCTACACTGGCGTGGTGAGCCCGAGAAGATCCGTCGCCGACGCCCGCCGGACCCGCACCGCGATCCTGCGCCGGGGCCTGGACCTCTCCTCGGTCGAAGGCCTGGAGGGGCTGACCATCGGCCGGCTCGCCACCGACCTGTCGATGAGCAAGTCCGGCGTCCTCGGTCACTTCGGCACCAAGGAGACCCTGCAACTCGCCGTGGTCGACGAGGCGGTCGCCCTGTTCGTCCGCGAGGTGGTGCGGCGCGCGACGGCCGCCGGCGCGGAGCCCGGGCTGCCCCGGCTGCTCGCGCAGTGCGAGGCCTGGGTCTCCTACCTGGAGCGCGACCTGCTGCCCGGCGGGTGCTTCTTCACCGCCGTGACCTCCGAGTTCGACGACCGGGAGAGCGGGCCGGTCCGGTCGGCGGTGGCCGCCAAGAACGCCGTCTGGCAGCGCGAGCTGCGGCAGCAGGCGGAGCTGGCGATCGCCGCCGGACAGATGCCGGACGACCCGGACGCCGAGCAGGTGGTCTTCGAACTGACCGGTCAGGTACTGGCGCTCAACCACGCCCGGCGGCTCTACCGCGACGCGGCCGCGCCCGCCCGCACCCGGCGGGCGATGCGACGCCTGCTCGGGCTGCCCGCCGCACTCGACGGGCGGCCCGAGCTGGCCCCGCTACCGGAGCCGGACGACCACTGACGTCGACCGGTCCCGGCCACCGGCACCTCCCCTGTGCGTGCCGGTGGGCTCTCTCCCCGGTCAGCGCCGGTACAGCGCGTCCAGGTCGCCGTAACCCAGCGCGCCGTCCAGCTCCGCCAGGGTGCCCGCGCCGAGCAGTTCGGCGGCGGCCCGGTGGGCGGCGGTGTACGCGGCCTGGGCCAGCCCGGTGCCGACGCTGATCCGCCGCACCCCGACGGCGGCGAGTTCGGCGACCGTCGGCCCGCCCGGCCCCGCCATCGCGTTCACCGGCAGCGGGGACGCGGCACAGAGCCGGGCCAGTACGTCGAGGTCCAGCAGGCCGGGGACGAAGAGGCCGTCCGCACCGGCCTGCGCGTACGCCTCCGCGCGGGCCAGCACGTCGTCGAGCCGGCCTTCGCTCGGCCCGATCCCGAACAGGAAGACGTCCGTCCGCGCGTTGACCACCAGCTCCGGCAGGCCCGCCCCGGCGGCCGCCTCCCGGGCGGCGCGCAGCCGCGCGGCCTGCTCGGCCACCGGGAGGAGCGGGCCGCCGGCCGCCGTCGAGTCCTCCAGGTTGACTCCGGCCGCGCCGGCACCGACCAGCGCCCGGACGGTGTCGGCGACATCGGCGGGCGCCGGCCCGTAACCGCCCTCGGCGTCCACGGTGACCGGCAGCTCGACCGCGGCGGTGATCCGGCGGGCGGCCTCGACCATGTCCGCCCGGCCGAGCCGCTGGCCGTCGCCGTGACCGAGCGACCAGGAGACGCCGCCGCTGGTGGTGGCGATCGCCGTGGCTCCGGCGGAGGCGATCACGGCGGCGCTGCCGGCGTCCCAGGCGTTCGGCAGGACGAGCACCCCGTCGGCCACGAGCGCCCGCAGCCGCAGGGCCCGCTCGCGGAGTTCGGGGGTGGTGGTGCCGGTGGGCAGGGAGGCGGACATACGGGGTCACCGCTTTCGGGCCGTCGGATCGTCAGGACTGCATCCTGTGGTCCCGGTCCCCGCCGCTCCACTGATTAAGCTGCAGCCGAATCCTGGCGGGCGACCGCACCGTGGACGGCGCCGGCCCGCACCGGGCTCCGCCACCGGGGCCGCCCCGAGGGCCCCGGCACCGCGCGCACGCGGCCGGCCGTCAGACCCCGCACCGCGGACAACCGGGCTGACCTGCGAACACCGCGCCGGTCCCGCGACACCGGCCGCGCACGCCGCCGCCACCGCTCCCCACGCCGCCCCGCACGCCCGCACGCGCGCTCCGCCGACCGATCCGGCGGTACGAATGGCCCCGCGCAGCACACCTCGGCGCACCCCCTCCTCATATGATCGGAGCGACATGCGCCATGCTTGGTGATGCAGAGCACTGTACGGAACTTGCGCCGACCGGCTTGATCGCCGGACGGCCGAGAAGGAGGAAGCACGTGGACGACGTTCTGCGGCGCGCCGCACTCTTCGCGGCACTCGACGACGAACAGGCCGGCGAGCTGCGCGCTTCCATGACCGAGGTCACCCTCGCCCGCGGTGAGTCGCTGTTCCACGAGGGCGACCCGGGCGACCGGCTGTACGTCGTCGCCGAGGGCAAGGTCAAGCTGCACCGCGCCTCGCCGGACGGCCGCGAGAACATGCTCGCCGTCCTCGGCCCCAGCGAGATGATCGGCGAGCTGTCGCTGTTCGACCCGGGCCCGCGCACCGCCACCGCGAGCGCGCTGACCGAGGTCAAGCTGCTGGGCCTCGGCCACGGTGACCTCCAGCCCTGGCTGCACGCCCGCCCCGAGGTCTCGATCGCGCTGCTGCGCGCCATCGCCCGCCGGCTGCGCCGGACCAACGACGTGATGTCCGACCTGGTCTTCTCCGACGTGCCCGGGCGCGTCGCCAAGGCCCTGCTGGACCTCTCGCGCCGCTTCGGCGTGCAGTCCGAGGAGGGCATCCACGTCGCCCACGACCTCACCCAGGAGGAGCTGGCCCAGTTGGTCGGCGCCTCCCGCGAGACGGTCAACAAGGCGCTCGCCGACTTCGCCGGCCGCGGCTGGCTGAAGCTGGAGGCCCGCGCCGTGGTCCTGATGGACGTCGAGCGGCTCTCCCGCCGCTCGCGCTGACCCGGCCGGCCGGAGCACTCGCGCCGACCGCGCCGATCCGACGACGAGGGCCCGTACACCGCTTGGTGTACGGGCCCTCGCGCCGTTCCGGGGCGGGCACCGCCCGCTCAGATCAGTCCGTGCTCCTCCAGGTACTGGAGCTGGGCCCGGACCGACAGCTCGGCCGCCGGCCAGAGCGCGCGGTCCACGTCCGCGTAGACCCGGGCCACCACCTCGGGTGCCGTCCGGCAGCCCGCCTCGACCGCCGTCTCCACCTGGGCGAGCCGGCCGGCCCGGTGCGCGAGGTAGTAGTCGACGGCGCCGAGCGCGTCCGCGAGCACCGGCCCGTGGCCGGGCAGCACCGTGCGCACGCCGTGCGCGGACGCCATCGTGTGCAGGTGGCGCAGCGAGTCCAGGTAGTCGCCGAGCCTGCCGTCGGGGTGCGCCACCATCGTGGTGCCGCGGCCGAGCACGGTGTCACCGGTGAGGACCGCACCGTCGGCCGGCAGGTGGAAGGTCAGCGAGTCCGAGGTGTGCCCCGGAGTGGCGATCACCCGCAGGTCGAGGCCGCCGACCTCCAGCCGCTGCCCGTGCGTCAGGCCCTCGGAGCCGAGCCGGTACGCCGGATCCAGGGCGCGGACCTCGGTACGGGTCAGCTCGGCGAACCGCGCGGCGCCCTCGGAGTGGTCGGCGTGGCCGTGGGTGAGCAGGGTGAGCGCGACGCGCTTGCCCTGCTGCTCGACGGTGTCGATCACCCGGCGCAGGTGCCCCTCGTGCAGCGGGCCCGGGTCGACGACCACCGCGAGGTCCGAGCCGGGCTCGGAGAGCAGCCAGGTGTTGGTGCCGTCCAGCGTCATCGGCGACGGGTTCGGCGCCAGCACGCACAGTGCCCTGGGGGTGGCCTCGCCGCCGATGCCGGCGGCGGGGTCACCCGGGAGGATTCCGCTCACCGGCCGCCCCCACCGAGTCGGCCGCCCTCGCAGGCGCGGTCGAGCACGCGCGAGGGCAGCGTCCGGACGAGGGCGCGCAGCCCCGGTATGGCGTCGTCGACGGCTGCGGCCTCGCAGGCGAGGGTGCGGGGGGTCAGGCTGCGGGCGGGCATCTCGCGCGCCGTCCGGCGAGCCACGTCGTTGTGGGTCATCGGGCGTCGATCCTTCCTCGGGGTCGGTGCTTCGGGTCATCGGTCGGCTCGGCTGTCCGGTGAGCCCGGCCCTCGGACGGCCTCGGGCTTCAGCGGGGGTTCAGGGGGCTTCAGCGCGGGTTCAGCGGAGTTCAGCGGGCTTCGGGAAACCGTCCATCGATGGTCAGCTCTTCATACCCCGACCATCGAACCGTCATTCGATCGCCCCGGACCTCGGCCGTCCCGAGGATCGGGGCCAGCGAACGACCCGCCGCGGCGTCCAGTGCCCCGGCCGCACTGCGCACCGGCAGCAGCTCCCGCAGCACGGTCACGGTGGGCGGCAGCATCCCGAACCGGCCCTCCTCCTGCCCCCGGACGGCCTCGGCCGGGGAGAGCCAGGCGACCCGGTCGGCCTCGCCGACCTCCAGCGCGGCGCGCTGACCCGGCGGCAGGGCCGCGACGAAGAACCAGGTGTCGTACCGGCGCTCCTCGAACGCCGGGGTGACCCAGCGGGCCCAGCCGGCCAGCAGGTCGCTGCGGAGCAGCAGGCCGTAGTCGCGGAGGAAGTCGGCGAAGGAGAGTTCGTGGGCCTCCAGGGCGGCGCGCTCGGCGCTCCAGTCCCGGGGCTCGGCGGTGCTCGCGGCGTCCGGGCCGGCCAGCAGGACGCCGGCCTCCTCGAAGGTCTCGCGGACGGCGGCGCAGACCACCGCCTGCGCGGTCCGGGCGTCCACACCGAGCCGCTCGGCCCACTCCTGCGGGCCGGGACCGGCCCAGCCGAGTTCGGCCTCGGCGTCGCGCGGGTCCACCCCGCCACCCGGATAGGCGTACATGCCGGCAGCGAATGCCATCGAGCTGCGTCGGCGCAGCAGATAGGCCTCCGGCCCGGTCGCCGTGTCCCTCAGCAACACCACGGTGGCGGAGGGCCGGGGCACCGGCGGGGTCACCTCGCCGGACTCGACCGCCCGGATCCGGGCAGGCCAGCCGGGCGGCATCGGGAGCGTCGTTGCTCGCTGGTCCATGCCCGGATGCTAAGCGCACGAGGGCGGGGTTGGACAGGGCCAACCCCGCCTCATGATCGGACTCAGGCCTTGACCCGGACCTGCAGCTCCACCTCGACCGGGGCGTCCAGCGGCAGAACGGTGACGCCGACCGCGCTGCGGGCGTGCACGCCCGCCTCGCCCAGCACCTGGCCGAGCAGCTCGCTGGTGCCGTTGATGACGCCGGGCTGGCCGGTGAAGTCGGGGGCGGAGGCGACGAAGCCGACCACCTTCACGACCCGCTCGATCAGGTCCAGGTCGCCGATCACCGACTTCACGGCGGCCAGCGCGTTGAGCGCGCAGATCTGCGCGAGCTCCTTCGCCTCCTCCGGGGTGACCTCGGCACCGACCTTGCCGGTGGTCGGCAGCTTGCCGCCCACCATCGGCAGCTGGCCGGAGGTGAAGACGAACTCGCCCGAGCGCAGCGCCGGCACGTAGGCGGCGACCGGTGCGGCCACCGGCGGCAGGGTCAGACCGAGTTCGGCAAGCTTGTCCTCGACCTTGCTCATGCGTTCTTCTCCCGCTTGAAGTAGGCCACCAGCTGCTCCGGGTTCGGGCCGGGCACGACCTGGACGAGCTCCCAGCCGTCCTCGCCGAAGTTGTCCAGGATCTGCTTGGTGGCGTGCACGAGCAGGGGCGCCGTCATGTATTCCCACTTGGTCATGGCCAGACTCTAGACGAGCGGCAACGGCGAGCGGTGCGGCCCGCTGGCGGGCGTGTGAGGTGGCCCACAATCCGGGCATGATTCAGGCCTGGCCTCCCTGATGCTCCCGGCATCCGGCGCGGTCCCTGGTTACCCTCGCGGGAGGGCACCTGCGCGGTGGCGGCCCTCGGAACGGCCCTCGGCCCTCGGAGACGGACGGAGACGGAGCGTGGCACGCACCCCCGGCCAGGCGGCCCGGCGTGATCCCGACTGGGAGGGCGTCCGGCTGCACGTGGTCAGTGGCAAGGGCGGAACCGGGAAGACCACCCTGGCCGCGGCGCTGGCGCTGGCCCTCGCGGCCGAGGGCCGGCGGACGCTGCTGATCGAGGTGGAGGGCCGCCAGGGCATCGCCGAACTGTTCGGGATCGCCGCACTGCCGTACGAGGAACGCAGGATCGCGTCCGTCACGCGCGCCCAGCTGGGGCTGCCGGGCAAGGGCGGCGACGGGGCCGGCAGCGGCGAGGTCTACGCGCTGGCCATCGACACCGAGCAGGCGCTGCTGGAGTACCTCGACATGTTCTACAAGCTCGGACGGGCCGGGAAGGCGCTCCAGAAGGTCGGCTTCGTCGACTTCGCCACCACCGTCGCCCCCGGCGTCCGGGACGTGCTGCTCACCGGGAAGGCCTGCGAGGCGGCCCGGCGCAAGGGCCCGGACGGGCGGCGCAAGTACGACGCGGTGGTGATGGACGCGCCGCCGACCGGCCGGCTCACCCGCTTCCTGAACGTGAACTCCGAGGTGGCCGGGCTGGCCCGGTTCGGGCCGATTCATACGCAGGCGCAGGCCGTGATGCGGGTGCTGAAGTCGCCGGAGACCGCGGTGCACCTGGTCACCCTGCTGGAGGAGATGCCGGTGCAGGAGACGGTCGACGGCTTCACCGAGCTGCGCGAGGCCGCCCTCCCGGTGGGCGGGGTGATGGTGAACATGGTCCGGCCGCCGGTGCTGGACGCGGCGGCGGTGGCCGCGGTGCACGGGGACCACCGCGAGGAGGTCGCGCTGGCCCTCGGCGAGGCGGGCCTCGGCGGGCGCTCCCGCAAGGCGGACACCGTCCGGGCGGCGGTGGACCCGCTGCTGGACCCGCTGCTGGACCAGGCCCGGGAGCACGCCGAGCGGGTGGAGCTGGAGCGCGAGCAGCGCGCCGACCTGCAACAGCTGAAGCTCCCCACCTACGAACTTCCGCTGCTGGGCGAGGGTGTGGACCTCGGCGGGCTGTACCGGCTGGCGGGCGAGCTGAAGCGTCAGGGGGCGGCGTGAGCGGGAACGGCAAGCAGGGCACGGAGCAGGGCACCGGCGGCAAGCAGGGCGCGGGCCGTGAACAGGGCAGCCACCTCGACATGGACGGGCTGATCGACGACCCGAAGACCAGGATCATCGTCTGCTGCGGCTCGGGTGGCGTCGGCAAGACCACCACCGCCGCGGCGCTCGGGCTGCGGGCGGCCGAGCGCGGCCGCAAGGTGGTCGTGCTGACCATCGACCCGGCCCGCCGGCTGGCCCAGTCGATGGGCCTGACCGAGCTGGACAACACCCCCCGCATCGTCAAGGGCGTGACGGGCGAGGGCGAGCTCCAGGCCATGATGCTCGACATGAAGCGGACCTTCGACGAGGTCGTGCTGGCCCACGCCGAGCCCGAGCGGGCCCGCGCGATCATGGAGAATCCGTTCTACCAGTCCCTGTCGGCCGGCTTCGCGGGCACCCAGGAGTACATGGCGATGGAGAAGCTCGGCCAGCTCAGGGCAGCCGAGGAGTGGGACCTCATCGTCGTCGACACCCCGCCGTCCCGCTCCGCGCTCGACTTCCTGGACGCGCCGAACCGGCTCGGGTCGTTCCTCGACGGCAAGGTGATCCGGATCCTGACCGCGCCGGCCAAGGTCGGCGGGCGCAGCGCGATGAAGTTCCTCAACGTCGGGATGGGCCTGCTCACCGGCACCCTGGGCAAGATCTTCGGCGCCCAGCTGCTGACCGACGTGCAGACCTTCGTCAGCGCGATGGACTCGATGTTCGGCGGCTTCCGCGAGCGCGCCGACCGGACGTACCAGCTGCTCAAGGCACCGGGGACGGCGTTCCTGGTGGTGGCCGCGCCGGAACGGGACGCGCTGCGCGAGGCGGCCTACTTCGTCGACCGGCTCGCCGCCGACCGGATGCCGCTGGCCGGCCTGGTCCTCAACCGGGTGCACCGGTCGGGCGCCCCGCAGCTCACCGCGGAACGCGCGCTGGCGGCGGCGGAGGCCCTGGAGGAGAACGGCTCGGAGCACACCTCGCCCGAGGCGGAGCTGCTCGCGGCCGGGCTGCTGCGGCTGCACGCCGAGCGGATGCAGATCATGTCGCGCGAGCGCCGTACCCGCGACCGCTTCGTCTCGGTCTACCCGGACGTGCCGATCGTCGAGGTCGCCGCGCTGCCCGGGGACGTGCACGATCTGGACGGGCTGCGCGCGATCGGCGAACGCCTCAGCGGCACCGTGTAGCACTCCCGTACCCGGCGGTGCCCCCGCACCGGCCCCCCACAGCGCTGCTCCCCCGTAGCGCTGCTCCCGGACCGTTGCCGTACGGCTCGTGACCCACCGTCGCGCGGCTCTCGTACCCTGCCGCGCGGCTCCCGCGCCCCGCCGTGCGGGCCGCTCAGCCCGCCTGGGCGTAGTCCGTCAGTATCACACCGGTGGCGAGGGACTCCTCGTACTCGGTGCGGGCCGTCTCCAGCAGCCGCCGCCAGGACATCACCGTCGGCCGCCGGCGCAGCAGCGCACGGCGCTCGCGCTCCGTCATCCCGCCCCAGACCCCGAACTCCACCCGGTTGTCCAGTGCGTCCGCCAGACACTCCGTACGAACGGGGCACCCGCTGCACACCGCCTTGGCGCGGTTCTGCGCCGCCCCCTGGACGAACAGTTCGTCCGGATCACTAGTGCGGCAGGCGGCCTGCGCACTCCAGTCGTCTACCCAGCCCATGCCGGCGCCGTCCTCTCCCGAATCGAGGCTCCCCCACGGCGGCAACGGCATATTCACCGTTGCCAGTTGAGGACGTTACGGAAGAACGACAGCTTGCAACAGCCCCTTCGGGCTCAATCTCGAATGACCCGATTGGACTATGGGTATCGGTCAGCTCACTCGTTGGAGTGACCGCAGGTCGCAAGCCTTGCCAAGAACCCCGGGGAAACTCTCGCCACGCGCGCCGTCACGGAGAGCCACCAAATGCAGGGGTACAGCCGCCGACAGCTGCCTCAAAAACACTCCATAGAGGGGCAATTCGGGCAAACCTCATCACTCACAAGAGTGAGTGATGTTGACGCACCGAAGCTGTCGCAAGCTTGTGACAAGCCTAGGCGAACACCTGCCCCTATGGAGGGGAATCGGCGACGTAGGGTTCTCCCCATGGCACCGAAGCGCCCCCAGGCACCCCAGCCCCCAGGCAACACCGGAGCTCCGAGCGGCCGACGCCGCGGGTCACCGCTCGACTTCGCGGGACACGGAGTGAAGTTCCTGGGTGTCAGCGTGCTCTCCGGAGTCCTGCTGGCCGGCATGGCCCTGCCCGCCGTCGGCGCGCTCGGACTGACCGCCAAGAACACGGCGGAGAGCTTCGACAACATCCCCGACGACTTCAAGACCCCGCCGCTCACCCAGGCCACGCAGATCTTCGACGCCAAGGGCGGGCTGATCGCCAAGGTCTACGAGCGCGACCGCACGGTGCTCGCGGCCGACCAGATGTCCCCCTACATGCGCCAGGCGCAGGTGGACATCGAGGACGCGCGCTTCTACGAGCACGGCGCCGTCGACCTCAAGGGCGTGCTCCGCGCGGCCAGCAAGAACGCCGAGAGCGGCACTGCCTCGCAGGGCGCCTCGACGCTGACCCAGCAGTACGTGAAGAACGTCAACGTCGAGAAGGCCGGTGACGACCAGGCCGCCGTCCTGGAGGCGCAGCGCAAGACCCTGGGTCGCAAGATCCAGGAGCTGAAGGTCGCGATCAAGTTGGAGGAGGACCTGACCAAGGACCAGATCCTCACCAACTACCTCAACATCACCTTCTACGGCCACCAGGCCTACGGGGTCGAGGCCGCCGCCCAGCGCTACTTCAGCAAGAGCAACAAGGACCTCACCATCGCCGAGGCCGCCACCCTGGCCGGCATGGTGCAGAACCCCTCGTCGTTCGACCCGGTGCGCTACCCGGAGAACACGGTCAAGCGCCGCAACGTCGTGCTCGACAAGATGGTCGAGAACAAGCACATCACCCCGGACCAGGCCAAGGAGGCCAAGGCCGCCCCGCTGGGCCTGAAGTACAAGGACCCGCAGAACGGCTGCATCACCGCCCAGGCGGGCATGGGCTTCTTCTGCGACTACGTCCGCCACGTGGTCAAGCAGGACCCGGCGTTCGGCAAGAGCGCCGCCGAGCGGAAGAAGTTCTGGGACCAGGGCGGCCTGAACATCTACACCACCCTCGACCCGGACAAGCAGGCCGCCGCGCAGAACGCGGTGACCTCCAAGGTGAAGGTCACCGACTCGGTGTCGGCCGCCGCGACCATGATGGAGCCGGGCAGCGGCAAGATCCTGGCGATGGCCCAGACCCGCCCGTACGGCCTGGACCCGAACAAGAACCAGACCGTCGTCAACCTCAACGTCGACGCGGCGATGGGCGGCGGCAACGGCTTCCAGACCGGTTCGACGTTCAAGCCGGTCCTGGCCGCGGCCGCGCTGGAGTCGGGCATGTCGCCCACCCAGCCGTTCCCGTCCGAGAACCGGATCGACTACCCCACGATGTCCACCTGCTCGGGCACCTGGAAGAACACCGCCAAGGGCAAGGACCGCAGCGTCGGCAACGAGTCGCCCAGCGAGGTCGGCCCGTACGAGCTGAAGCAGGCGATGGCGCTCTCGGTCAACACCTACTTCGTGCAGATGGAGCAGCAGGTCGGCCTCTGCGCGATGAAGCAGATGGCCAACAAGCTCGGCATCAGCCAGACGGCCAAGGGCGACCCGTTCGTCGAGGTGCCCTCGATGGTCCTCGGCACCCTGGAGCTGTCCCCGCTGACCATGGCGAACGTGTACGCGACCTTCGCCGCCCGCGGCAAGTACTGCACCCCGATCGCCATCAACAAGATCACCACGGTGGACGGCAAGGACGTCCCGGTCCCGCAGTCGACCTGCAGCCAGGCCTACTCCGAGACCACCGCGGACAACCTCAACACCGTCCTGCTCAACGTGACCGAGAAGGGCACCGGTGCCTCCCTCGGCCTGGAGGGCGGCCGGCAGATCGCCGGCAAGACCGGTACCACCGACGAGAAGAAGGCCGCCTGGTTCAGCGGCTACACCCCGCAGGTCGCCACCTCCGTCTGGCTCGGCGGCCCGGCCGGCGGCGTGAAGATGAAGAACATCAAGATCGGTGACACCTACTACGGCAGCGACGGCGTCTTCGGCGCCACCGGCCCGGGCCCGATCTGGCAGCTGGCGATGAACCAGGCCCTGCGCGGCGCTCCGATGGAGAAGCTGCCCACCCTCGACATCCCGGACCCGGCGCCCAAGCCCGACCCGAACGCCACCCCGTCCGGCGCCCCCACGCCGCCGAGCGGCGACGCGGCCGCGGCGGGCGGGAACCCGGGCGGGAACCCCGGTGGCGCCAACAACGCCGGCGGGATGATCGGCGGCGGCTTCACCCTGCCGCCGGGGATCATCGGCGGCGGGAACGGCAATGGCAACGGCGGGAACGGCGGCAACGGCGGCCGGCACTGACCGACCCGCACCTCGCATACGCGGGAGGGGCGCCCACCGAGCGATCTGCTCGGTGGGCGCCCCTCCCGCGTATGCGCTGTCGGTGGGCCGTGGGCCGTGGGCCGGCGTCAGCCGGTGAGCGCGGCCTTGACCGCAGCGGCCACCCGGCCGCCCTCGGCCAGGCCGTCCACCTTCGGCTTCACCAGCTTCATCACGGCGCCCATGCCCTGCGGGCCGGTCGCACCGCTCTCGGCGACGGCGGCGGCCACGATCGCCGCCAGCTCCTCGTCGGAGAGCTGCTTGGGCAGGTAGCCCGCCAGCAGCTCGCCCTCCGCACGCTCCCGGGCAGCCTGCTCCGTCCGGCCGGCGGCGTCGAACGCCTCGGCCGCCTCCCGGCGCTTCTTCGCCTCGCGAGCCAGCACCTTCAGCACCTCGGCGTCCGAAAGCTCCCGCTTCGCCTTGCCGGCGACCTCCTCGCTGGTGATGGCGGAGAGCGTCAGCCGGATCGTGGCCGAGCGCAGCTCGTCCCGCTCCCTGATGGCGGCCGTGAGGTCCTCGTGCAACTGCTCCTTGAGCGTGGTCATGGCCCAGAGTCTCCCACCTGCGGAGTTCGACTGCCCGGCATTAACGGAGCCCGCGCACGCGGCGGCCACCCACGGGCTTTCGCGGAGCCCTCGTAACTCCTTATAGTGGTTACATGACTGACGAGCGGACGACCGGACTGGTACTGCACTCCCCCGGGGGTGCGCGCTACCTCTTCGACCCCGGCGCGCTCTGCCTGGAACTGCTCACCACCGGCGGGCCCGGTCCCCACGCGCGGTACGAAGTGCTCCACGGCCCGGAGGACCTCACCCGGTGGCTGGGGCAGTCACGACTGGAGCTGCCCGCCGGGGGCGTCCGCGTCGACACGGAGCAGCTGGCCGCCGCACGGACCCTGCGCGATGCCCTCTGGCGCCTCGCGGTGGCCCGGGCGCACGGCGAAGCGGGGGCGGCGGCCGACTACGCCGTGCTCAACCACGCCGCCGCCCACCCGCCGCTGGTCCCGCAGGTCGGGCCGGACGGCACACCGGCCGCGCCGCTCCCGGCCGACGGCGACCAGCTCGTCTCGACCCTCGCCCGCGACGCCATCGCCCTGTTCACCGGCCCCTTCGCGGACCGGGTCCGGGAGTGCGGCGGGCACAACTGCCAGCTGATCTTCGTCGACACCTCGCGGCCCGGCCGGCGGCGCTGGTGCTCGATGGAGCGCTGCGGCAACCTGCACAAGGTCCGCGCCCTCCGGGCCCGACGCGACCGGTCCGCCGAGGAGGGCCCGGCCGGTCGGACCGACCGGCTCGGCCCCGCCGCCGGGCCCGCATGACATCGACCACCGGTGCGACACCGGAAGACGCCGAGAGAGGAATGATCCGAATGGCCGAGGAACACCCCGTCGGACTCACCCGGGACGCCGGCTTCCAGATCGGCGTCTCCCGGACCCTGCCCCACCCCCCGGAGGCCGTCTGGGACCTGCTGACCTCACCCGAGGGCGCCGCACTCTGGCTCGGCCCCGGCGCCGACCTCACCGGCCGGGTGGGCGGACCGGTCACCGCCGCCGACGGCTCCCGCGGCGAGCTGCGCAGCCGGCACCCCGGTACGCGGATCCGGCTCACCTGGCAGCCCGCGGGCCGGGCCGGCGCCACCACCGTGCAGGTGACGGTGACGCCCAGCGGCGGCGGCACGGTGCTCCGGTTCCACCAGGAGCGCCTCGACGACCCCGAGGAACGCGCCCGGCAGCGCGACCACTGGCGGGCGGCCATGGACGCCGTGGCCGCCGAGCTGGCCCCGCGCCGTGGGCAGATGGACCACAGCAGCGTGTCCCCGCGCACCCACCGGACGTTCACCGGCTGATCCACCGTCTGAGAGCATGGAGCGATGCGACCGCTGTACTCCGTCCCCCTCGGAATCGCCGCCACCGGCGCCGCCTGCCTCGCCTACTCCGCCGGGTACGAGGTCCGTTCCTTCCGGCTCCGCCGGGTCGAGGTCCCCGTCCTGCCCAAGGGCGCCCGCCCCCTCCGGGTGCTGCAGGTCTCGGACATCCACATGGTGAGCGGCCAGGGCAAGAAGCAGCGCTGGCTGCAGAGCCTCGCCGGGCTCCGCCCCGACCTGGTGGTCAACACCGGCGACAACCTCTCCGACCCACTCGGCGTCCCCGCCACGCTCGACGCGCTCGGTCCACTGATGGACTTCCCCGGCGTCTACGTCTTCGGGTCGAACGACTACTACGGCCCCGCCCGCAAGAACCCGGCCCGCTACCTCCAGGCGATGCGCAGCGGCGTCCACGGGATGAACAACCCCGACGGCAGCGCGCGGCGCGGCATCAGCGGCGCCGTGCACAACCCTTGGGAGAAGCTGCGCGACGGCTTCGACGCGGCCGGCTGGCTCGACCTCACCAACACCCGCGGCCGACTGAACATCGGCGGCCTCGACCTCGAATTCACCGGCCTGGACGACCCGCACATCCGCCGCGACCGCTACAGCGAGGTCACCGGCGGCCCGTCCGCCGACGCCGACCTCTCACTCGCCGTCGTGCACGCGCCCTACCTGCGCGTCCTGGACGCCTTCACCGCCGACCGCTACCCGCTGATCCTGGCCGGCCACACCCACGGCGGCCAGCTCTGCGTCCCCTTCTACGGCGCCCTGGTCACCAACTGCGACATCGACTCCAAGCGGGTCAAGGGCCTCTCTACCCACCAGGCGGGCGGCCGCCGCGCCTTCCTCCACGTGTCGGCCGGCTGCGGCACCAACCGCTACACCCCGGTCCGATTCGCCTGCCCGCCCGAGGCCACCCTCCTCACCCTCACCCCCTCCCGCTGACCTGCGACGGAGGCCCGCCGGGAATCGGATTTCGTCTCTCGGCAAGCGTCCGGTAGAGTTCTACTCGTTGCGAAGGAGACGGAGCAACAAACCGCAGGACCGGGGTGTGGCGCAGCTTGGTAGCGCGCTTCGTTCGGGACGAAGAGGCCGTGGGTTCAAATCCCGCCACCCCGACCCAGTGCAGAGGCTCTGCCGGAGAAATCCGGCAGAGCCTCTGTCGTTGTGCGTGACCATCTGCGTGACGACAGCTCAGGTGCGTGCTCGAAGAAGAGGTCGCCCATGCCCGTCGCACCGGCCTGGATCACCGGGCGGATCCGCCTCCGGTACACCTCCTCGGTCACGGCGGTGCGGGAGTGGCCGACCGACCGGGAGATCTCCTCCAGAGGCACACCGCTGCCGGAGAGCAGAGACACGAAGCCGTGACGCAGCTCACGCGGTGTCCATTCGGCAGCGTTGACCCCATCAGCCTTGGCGATAGCTGTGCGAAACGCCCGGCGGACGTGGAACGGGTCGAGTGCCGTACCGACTGCGGAGTGGCAGGTCAGGTTGCTCTTCTCCCACTTGTCGCCGGCCAAGAAACGATCCCAGCCCTGATCCACTCAGTGATCCCAGAGAGCTTCGACACGGCGGGCCGGAAGAGCTAGCGTCCGACGGGACCTCCGGGCTTGTTGTCACCACCGACGCGGACCGAGCGCCACACGACGATGTGCGGCGGGATCGGTGGGTTCGAGTCGGGCCGGTCCTTCAGGGATACGCGGTCCCAGGTCAGCGCGCAGCCTTCGGTTCGGGCGCAGTGAGCAGGGACACCACGATGAAGGCGTACGTGGAGGTCTTCTCCGCCGCCTTCAGTACAACCTCAGCCTGAACGAAGGTCAGCACGCTTTGGACGGCTGCCCAGCAGGACTGCCTGACGGCGCCACGAAGCACGGCCGGACAGCAGGACGGCCTCGGAGCCGCGTGGGGTCGACCAGGGCCAATCAGTATCGACAACCGATGGACGGCATTCGGGCCTGCCGGCGCGGGGATCCTCTCACCCGCTGACCAGCTTCGTGCTTGACCAGAACTCATGCATCAGCGGAGACAAAGGTGTTCTATTCGGTCACCCTATGCGTGTCCCAGTGCTTGGCGATCCACTTCCGGTGCGCGTTCGTGATGGGAACTGCCAGTGGGCGACCGTGAAGCTCTCCGTACTCTGGGTAGGCCCGGATCTTCGGAGAAACGTCGAGAGTGAGGGTGCTCGGATCAACCGAGATCTGCCCCAGATCAAACAAGCGATGCACGTCTCGACGCAGGAGGAGACCGCCGTTGGAATGGTGCTTGCCGTCTGCGGCGTAGCTGTAGAGGTGAGCGGCTTCCAGAACATAAGCCGGCATCGGGCCGGTGAAGGCGCAAACCTCACCAAACGTGTCCAGAAGCCTGGCACGGAACGCCGGTTGACCCCTGCGAACCCGGACGGTTGCTGTGGTGTGACCTCCAGTGATGGTCTCGCGGGTTATGTCGATGACATCCAGCGGAGTGGCGTTCCTGCCGCTCTCGACACGGTGGCGGAAGTCGTCCCAGCGCAGCCGACGCATCGCGTTCTGGGACTGCGGCTCCTCGCACAGCTCCCGTAGTTCCATGCCACTGACCGTGCCCTGCAGGCCAACCCATGCGAAGTCGTACCGGCTGCGGTAGGTGGTCACCGGCACGATCTCCACCTTCGGCTCGGCGAACTCGGCCTTGCACTTCTGGTTCCAGCACCGGTACTTCGGCGTCTTCGTCTTGCGCTCGGCTATGTCGGCCTTACCGCATCCTGGGCAGGAGCTGAGAGGCTTGGTCGCGCTACCGGTCTCGATGTCCTCGATGACGGACATGCCCAGCAGGGTCTGTCCGTTCCAGAGCACGATCTCGTCACCGACCTGTACGTGACTCGCGTTCGGAACCCGACTGTCCCAGCTGTAGTGACTGGGACCGCTGTCGTCGTAGCCGCTGCCAACACGCTTGGGATCGTCACCCAGGTACATCAGCCATGCTGTCATCTGACTCTCCCTGTCAGCCCGTTAGCCCGTCACGTGGATACCCCAGAGTCTTCGTATGATCAACATACTGTGCCCAGTGGACGACTACCTCCAGCCCTGCGCCATGCCTCCATCGGCAAGCCCACGGCGTTAGGGAACCTGCCAAACCCGTCGCAGGACGGAGTGTCCGATCAGGCTGCAACGGGCCTCGCGTAAAGAAGAAGCCGGCGCTGCGGCGGCGATCGTCCGTCGGCTCGTGACCGATGCCCCGAACCCCACCCCGGAGGCCTGCAGCCCCTCCCTCCGGAAGGCCACACCCGAGATGGAGGTGCCGATCGGCTCCGGCTCCCCGGCGATCAACGGAGCGACCAGCCGGGGCGGCAGCTCATCGGCCAGGTCCAGCAGCCGCCCCAGGGCGCCTTCGCCGGCACCCTCCGTCCGGTCCGCCGCCGCGGCGGACCGCCGCTCGTCCCCCACCCCGGGGAAGCACGTGGCAAGCCCTTGATCAGCCCCGGCGATCACCGTGCTGTTCGCCGGGGCTGACCTCTCCCTTGCGCCCGACGCCGGTACGGACGGCCCCCGCGCGAGGGTCGGTGGGGAGGGGGGCGTCGCCGGCCGGCAGGGGCTGGCGGGCGGGTGGTCAGCGGGTGGGGTTGTCGGGGTGGGGGACGACGGTGACGACGGTGGAGCAGGATGCGGTCTCGGGGCCCTGGTGGAGGGTCACGCCGATGCGGTCCCGGCCGGCCGGGTCGCGGGGCAGCCGGGCGGCCTCGACCAGGCAGGGCTCGTCGAGCTCGACGTAGCTGGTGAAGACGCACTCCATGGCGACCGCCAGGACGGGGGCCGAGGGGGCGATGGCCTGGGCGGCCTGGCGGCAGGCGTCGAGGAGCAGGGCGCCGGGCACGTGGTCGACGGGGTGGTCGAAGTAGACCGGGTGGGAGGTGTCGACCCGCAGCTGCCAGCGCCGGGCGTGGTCGGTGGCGGAGAGGGCGACGTCCTGCGAGGTGGCGGCGTCGGGTCTCGCGGCGCGTATCGGGGGGCCCGGCGTCACGGCGCGCGCCATCATCTCGGCGGCGTCGGCGCGCTCCGCGCGCAGCCGCCGGTAGATGGCCGGGGCCTGGACGGTGAAGCGGGTCTGGGCGGTGGCGAGCGGTTCGCCGGCCCGGCTGATCATGTAGGACAGTGTGAGGGCGCAGACCCGGTTGCCGCGGCGGACCACGTCCTGGCAGACGACGTCCAGCCGGATGTCGTCCCAGTCCTGGTCGGCGGGCCGGTCGACCAGGAGCAGTTCGGGGACCAGTGCGAAGCTGAAGCGGTCCCAGACGAGGTGGTGCCCGAGCGGGACGTCGAAGGCGGCGTGGGAGAGCAGTGGGAAGCTCTGCCGGACCGTCTCCACCAGCAGCATCGGGTCGTACAGCCCGCCGCCGGCGGCGAGGGCGGCGCGAACGCGGGGCCAGCGGGCGGTCACCCGGTAAGTGTCCGGTCCGGTGGGCTCCCAACCGGTCAGCAGCACCTCCTCGACCGCGCGCTTGTGGACGAGTTCCTTGGGCACGGTGGTCGCAGCGGTGATGGTGCTGCCGTGATCTGTGCGGTACATGTGTGCACTCCCCCAGAATGGCCACTGGCGTGGTTGTTGGTGGAGCCTCCGTTGTGTACGCCGGGCCCCGCTGCAAATAACGTAGAGGTCGTTCTTTTTGTTTGTCGAGGAGTTTGGAGTCACTGTGACGCGAGCGAAGCAGGACCGAGCCGTACGCACCCGCGGGACGATCCTGCGCGCCGCCGCACAGGTCTTCGACGAGTACGGTTTCAGCGGTTCGAGCGTAAACAAGATCATCACACAAGCGGGTACCACCCAGGGCGCAATGTACTTCCACTTCCGGTCCAAGGAGGAGTTGGCCAAGGCGGTGATGGACGAGCAGGCCGCCGACCTCGAACTGCCGGCGCAGCCGGCCGGTCTGCGCCAGCTGCTCGACCTCAACCTGTACCTGGCCGACGAGCTGCGGGACAACGTCCTGCTGCGCGCGGGCGTCACCCTCGCCGTCGAGCAGGGCCAGCTCGGCCTGCGCGACTTCCGCCCGTACGAGATGTGGGCCGAGCAGTTCTGCGCCGAGCTGGAGGAGGCCCGCAAGGCCGGCGAGCTGCTGCCCGACGTCGACTCGGCGGAGTTCTCCCAGGTCCTGGTCGGGGCCTACACCGGCACGCAGGTCATGTCGCACCTGCGCAGCAACCGCGCCGACCTGCCGGAGCGGATCGCCCGGCTCTGGTGGTACCTGCTGCCCGGCATCGCGACCGCGCCGGTCGTGGAGTCGCTGCGGGCCGTCCTCGCGGAGCGCGGGCACCGGGCATGACCGGGCCGGGCATCCTGCTCACCGGAGCCGGCGGCTTCATCGGCTCGGCGGTGCTCGCCGCGCTGCGCGACCGGCCCGGCACCGGCCCGGTCCGGGCCCTCGCGCGCTCCGCCGCACCACCCGGGACGGTCCGGGTCGCGGCGGACCTCGCCGACCCGGCGACGCTGCGCGGCGTGGCCGACGGCTCCGACGTCCTGGTCCACCTCGCCGCCGCGGTCTCCGGCGACGAGGAGTCCTGCGCGGCGGTCAACGTGCACGGCACCCGGGCGCTGCTCGCGGAGGCCGCCCGGGCCGGCGTGGGCCGGATCGTCCACCTCTCCACCACCGCCGTGTACGGCCCCGGCCCGCACCGGGGCATCGGCGTGGACGGGGTGACGCCGGCCCCCGTGTCGGCGGCCAGCCGGACCAGGCTGACCGGGGAGCGGGCGGCACTCGACGCCGGCGCGGTGGTGCTGCGCGCGCCGCTGGTCCTGGGGGCCGGGGACCGCTGGGTGGTGCCCTGCCTGGCCGAACTCACCCGACGGGTACCGGCCCGGTGGGACGGCGGCGCCGCCCTGCTCTCGCTGGTCGCGGTGGAGGACCTGGCCCGGCTCGTCACCGCACTGGCCGTCGGCCCGGACCCGGCCCCGGGCGGGATCCACCACGCCGGCCACCCCGAACCCGTCCGCAGCGGGGCGCTCCTGGACACCCTCGCCGACCACGGGGTGCTGCCGCCCACCCCCGGCCCGGACTGGCCCTGGGAGCGCTGCGCGGCCGAACTGCGGCGGGTGCCCGGAGTCTTCAGCGAGCGGCAGTTCGCGCTGCTGGCCCGGGACCACTGGTACCGCAGCGCGGAGATCTGGCGACTGGCCGGCACCGATCCCGGCCCGGGCCCGCTGCACCGGCTCGCCGCGGCCGCTCCCTGGTACCGGGAGCACCTCGCGCGGACCGGCGCACCGGCCACCGAACAGACTTCCGGGTAAGTTGCCAAAGCTGCAAGCGGATGACGTGTGAGCAGTGTGTACGCGGCCCGCTCCGCGTAGCGTCGGGACTCCGTCGGATCGGCTCGGACCGACGCAGGGGTCCCGGCTTTCCGCGCACCCCGCTCCGTCCGCCCGAAGGAGCCTCCCCCGCTCATGCGGTTCGTCAGTCCCTCGCTCCAGACCGTGGAGCCGGTGCCGACGCTCGGCCGGTGTGCCCGAGCAGCCCGCCCCAGCGGCGGTGGGCGATGAAACAGGAACGGGCCCAGCACACCCGACGGGCCCTGCTGCGGGCCGCCGCCGGTGAGTTCGACCGGCACGGCTACGCGGGCACCTCGCTCTCCCGGGTCAGCCGGGCGGCCGGTGTCACGATGGGCGCGCTGACCTTCCACTTCCCCACCAAGGCCAGCCTGGCGGACGCGGTCCGTGCGGACGCCGTGGAGCTCACCCGGGCGGCGGTCGGGGCTCCGGCGGGCGGGGTCCCGGCGGGCGGCGGGGGCGAGGGATGCGGGGTCCCGGGCCCCGGCGGTGGCCCCGGCGAGGTCGCACGGCTGACCGACGTGCTCACACGGCTGCTCCAGGAGGAGCCCAGCGTCAGCGCGGCGGCCAGGCTGGCCTGGGAGCAGCCCGGAGCGGCCGACAACTGGTACGCCAGCTGGATCCCCGTCCTGCGCGGCCACCTGGCGGGACAGCCGCCCTGCGTCCCCGCCCAGCGGGACGACGGGCCGGACCCCGACGCGCACGGCCCCGAGGGCCCCGACGGGCACGGCCCGGCCGGGCAGGCCCCCGGGGAGTGGGGGACCCGGGCGTCGGCGGCCGCCGACGCGCAGGACCTCGAACTCCTGGTGCACTGCCTCGTGGTGGGCTCGGAAGCACTGCGGCGCGGCGTCGTCCCGGTGGGCGGGGAGACGGCCCCCAGCGGGGACGAGCTCCGGCAGCGGCTGCGCCGGCTCTGGCACCGCACACTGGCCGGGCCCTCGGCCTGACGCAGGCCCACCCCTGCCTGCCTGCCCGCCGGTCCTTCCGTGCCCGCCCTCCCCCGCACCGGGTGGTCGAACGCGGCCGGGCAGAAGGCGGGCACGAAGGCCGGCACGACCCGGGCGCGGCACCGGCGCGAAGGCGAGCGCGCCACGGCAGCTCGCGCCCCGCGATGGCAGGTGCGCGCCGGGGCGCACACACCCCGGCACACGAACTTGTCAGAATCTTGCCAGGGCCCGCCTCGAAGCCCAAAACAAAGCGATCGTTCGCTATTCTTCCCGGGACGGCCTCGCACGGCACCTCACGACCTCGGGGAGCTCACATGGACGCGCAACACCTGCCGCCGGCCGGCGAAGCAACGGTCTCCCGGTTCGCCGAGCAGGTCTTCGCCCACCTGCCCCGGATAGACCAACGCCGCTGGGCCCACGCGTACCTGCACGGCCTGCTCGCCGCGCCGGGCCGCAAGTCACTGTCGAACATGGCCACCAGCCTGACCACGAGCCGCACGGCCGCGCTCTCGCTGCAGCAGTTCATCAACGGCAGCCCCTGGGACTGGCGTCCGGCCCGCCGCGCGCTGGCCCGCCTGACCGCCACCGGCGCGCGGCCGGTGCGGGCCTGGACCGCCACCCTGGCGGTCATCCCCAAGCGCGGCGACCAGGCGGTGGGAGTCCACCGCCGCTTCGTCCCGGAGTTCGGCCGGACCATCAAGTGCCAGGCCGCGACGGGGATGTTCATCGCCACCGACCGGCACGCCGTACCGGTGGACTGGTCGCTGCTGCTCGACGCCGACTGGACGGAGGACCAGGGCCGGCGCGCCCGCGCCAGGATCCCGGACTCCGTCACCCCGCGCCCGGCGGACCGGACGGTGCTCGACATGGTCGACCGGCTGGCCGCCCACCTCCCGGTCGCCCCGCTGGTCGCGGACCTCACGGTGGTCGAGGACCTGCCGCCGCTGATGTCGGCGCTCGCCCGCCGGGGCGTCCCGTACCTCCTGGAGGCCCGGCCGCACCAGGCCGTCCGCCCGGTCCTGCAGGCCACCACCGGGCGGTTCGGCCGGATCCAGCAGGACGCGGTGCCGGTCGAGACGCTGCTCCCGCGTCAGCGGCCGCGCACGCCCGGCGCCGCGCAGCCGACGCTGCGCTGCGTCCCGGTCCTGACGCCGGGCGTCCAGGGCGCACCCGTCCACCGGCTCTGGGTGCAGGACACCCGCGGCGGCAGGCCCCGGCGGTACTGGCTGACCAACCTCACCGAGGACGCGCCCGCCGTCCTCGCCCTGCTCGGCACCGCGACGACCACCCGGGACGCCGTGGACCGGCTGGGCGCCGACTTCGGCCTGCTGGACTTCTCCGGCCGCTCCTACCTCGGCTGGCACCACCACATGACGATGGTCTCGGCCGCGTACGCGCTCGGCCACGACCGGCCGGACCTGACCGGGATGCCGGCCCGGGAGATCTTCCGCACCTCCGCCTGACCGGCGGGGGGAAGGGGAGGTGCGGAGCCGGCCCTACGCCACCAGGGCCGAGGCCTCCGCCTCCCGGGCCGCCGCGACCATGCCCGCCAGCGCGGCCCGGCTCGCCCCGAGGACCAGCATCTGCCGGTCCAGCACCGCCAGCCGGCGTTCGAGCACCTCCAGCACGCACGAGTCGACCGTGGACTCGCCGCTCACACAGGGCAGCACGTCGCGGATGGCACTGGTCGAGAGCCCCGCCCCCAGCAGGGCCCGGATCCGGCGCACGACCACCGGAGCCTCGGCGCCGTACCGGCGGTGCCCGCCGTCGCGCCGCCGGCTCTCCAGCAGCCCCTGCTCCTCGTAGTACCGCAGCAGGCGCACGCTGACCCCGGTCTGCGCCGACAGCTCACCGATCCGCATGTGACCCTCCGAACGCGCACCCGCGCATCGCACACCGGCGGCGATTGTAACGCGGCGGGCTCGGCCGGCCACGGGACCACCCCCGGACCGGGAGGCCGACTCCCCTTCACCGGGCATGATCTGACGATCCGTCCGTGATCTGCGGCGACCGGACAGCAAAAGGCCGGGCGGCCGGGAGGGGGCATCGCTGCCCCCCTGCCCGGCCGCCCGGCCACCGCCGCATCCGGCTCCCGCGACCCGGTGATCCGTCAGCCGAGGATCTGGAACACCGAGTCGGCCTGCCCCGCGTACGCGTTGCTCAGGGCGAAGGTCCGGCTGCTCGGGCGGAAGATCCCGAAGGTCGCCCGGCCCTGGCGGAGCCAGTCGCCGACCACCGGCAGGTCGCCCTTGACGCCGTAGGAGGCGGTGGAGACCGTCCCGTTGTCGTGGCGGAGGATGAAGAGGTTCGGGTCGCCGGGGTTGCGGCCCGGCCGGAAGACGCCGAACTGGGCGTGGCCCGTGCGGTCCCAGTCGCCGACCAGCGGGATGTCGGTCGGGTCACCGAAGCGCAGCGTGGTCACGCTGCCGTTGTCGTGCCGGACCGCCAGCAGGCTGCTGCTCGGACGGTAGATCGCCAGCTGGTCATGACCGTTGTGGTCCCACGCACCCACCGCCGGGAGGTCGCCGGGCTCGCCGAAGGGCACCGCGGTCACCGAGTAGTCGGCGTGCTTGAGACCGAAGGTGGCGGTGCTCGACCGGTAGATGCCCACCTGCTCCGAGTTGCCGGCGTCCCACTGGCCGACGGTCGGCAGGTCACCGGGCTCGCCGAAGAGGTAGCCCATGGACGCCCGACCGGTCACCTTCTGGTAGGTGATGGCCCACTGGCCGTTGTGGAAGAGACCGACCTGGGAGTTGGGCGCGCCGAAGCGACCGGCCACCGGGACCCCGTTGGTCGGGCCGACGACGTACGACCTGTTCGTCGCGGCCACCGAGCGCCCGTGGTCGTCGAGGATGGCCAGGGTGACGTTGAAGTAGCCCGAGGTCGGGTACTCGTGCGTCAGACCGGTCGGCAGTGAGCCGTAGCCGACCGAGGCCGGCGAGCCGTCACCCCAGTCGACGGTGTACCGGTCCACCGGCCAGGGGCTGCGGCTGCTGTCCGCGAACCCCACCGTGGTGGTGGTCGAGTCCGCCTGCGTGACCCAGAAGGCGGCGCGGAGGTCGTCCACCCGTCGGGTGGTCACGGTGCTGGTGGCCTTGCGGACCACTCCGGCGGTGCTGGTGGCGGTGAGCGTCACGGTGTAGGTGCCGACACCCGCGAAGTCGTGGTCCACCGAGAAGTCGCCCGCGCCGAGCGAGGTCAGCGGGGCGCTGCCGTCGCCGAAGTCCAGGGTGGCGCCGGCCGACGACCAGCCCGGGGTGACCGTACCGGTGATCTGGCCACGCAGCGGGCGGCCGTCCACCGGGGTGTCCGTCGACCGGACGGAGACCGAGATCGGGTCGTGCGTGTCGACGGCGCCACGATCGTGGTACCCGACTCCGGTGCCCTGGTTGGCGATGTTCGGATCGTCGACCCTGGCCAGGCCCCACAGGTCGGTGTCCAGTTGCCCGGGGGCGTTGGCGTCCGCCGCGTCCGTCACGCCCTCGGCGGCGGCCGGGACGAAGTACTCCCCGCTCTTCGAGAGCCTGGGGTCGACGGACAGGTCGTGCTCGCCCTGCCCGCTGGCCCGGAACTGGCTCGCGGACAGGTACGCCGTGCCGCCCCAGGAGTAACCGGCGGCGCCCGTTGCCGGGTAGACCACGTTGTAGTCGACGACGGTGCCCGCGACGGAGCCCGCGGAGACCACCAGGCTCGTACCGGGAACCGGGCTGCCGCACGTCGTGCTGCGGGCGGCGCCGGTGACGATGTTGTTCTCGACCGTGGCGCGCGGGGAGTCCCCGAGCAGGGCGACGCTGTCGCCCTGGCAGTTCAGCGTGACGGTGTTGCCGGTCACCACCGTGCCGGGGGCGTCGGTGGCGACCAGGCCGCCGGCCTTGTTCTCGGCGAGCTGGCTGGCCGTGACGACGGTGCCGGTCGCCCCGGCCTCGACCACGAGCCCGGCCGTTCCGCTCAGCTTGACCAGACTGCGGCTGACCGTGACGCCCTTGCTGGCCCCGGTGATCCGGACACCCGGCGCCGGGTCGGGGAAGTTCGGCACCCCGTCGAAGACCCGTGGCCGGCCGGCGGCGACGACGTGGTCGCGGTCCAGCACGATGCGCTCGGAGTCCTGGACGAGCACGGCCTCCTGCGAGGATCCGAGGTAGAGCTCGCTGAGCACGATGTCGTGCACGCCGGAGAGCACGAAGGCGTGCGGGAGGCCCCTGCTCTCGGGGGTCTGCCGGTTGGTGCCCACCATCACGCTCGGCTGCGAGAAGCCCCAGGCCCCCTTGAAGGTGATCGGCCGGCCCTCGGTGCCCGAGCGCTTGACCGTCACCTGCTCCGTGTAGTCCCAGCTCCCGAGGATCTGCACCGTCTGACCGGGCTGGGCCACGTCGGCGGCGGCCTGGATGGTGCAGTACGGCTGTGCCTGGGTGCCCTCGCCCGCGTCCGAGCAGTTGGCGGACGTGCGGTTGTCGACGTACAGCACCGAGACCTCGGCGTGGGCCGCCGACGGCAGCGAGGTGCCGGCGACGACGGAGCTCACGATGGCAGCGGCGATGCCAACGCGGCGGCGTATTGACACAGTTGATTCCTCATAGTCGCAATTGATATCGATCGGACCGTTCATTCGCGAACATCTGAACGATTCATACCGGCAGAGCGGACAGCAGTATTCACGAGGCGCCGTGGGCCCCGGTGACGAGGGCACCCCGGAAACTCCGCACGGGAGCCGGCGGGGTGCCCTCGACCCTTCGGACGCTGTCGCGAAGGGCTGCGGGCCGCCGTCAGTACCTGGTGATCCTGAAGACGGAGTCACCGGCCTGCGCATAGGCGTTGCTGAGGCTGAAGACCGCCTCGCTCGGCCGGTAGACCCCGAAGGTCGTCCGCCCCCGGCCCAGCCAGTCCCCGACCAACGGGAGGTCGCCCTGAGCCCCGTAGGCGGCCGCGCTCACGCTGCCGTCGTCGTGCCGCAGCGCGAAGGTGCTGCCGCTCGCCCGGTGGATGCCCAACTGGAGGTGGCCGACGCCGTCCCAGTCCCCGACCAGCGGCCGGTCGCCCGGCTCGCCGAAGCGCGCGGTGGTGACGCTGCCGTCGTCGTGGCGCACCGCGAAGGTGCCGGTGCTCGGCCGGTAGATCGCCAGCTGCGCGTGCCCGTTGCCGTCCCAGGGGCCGGGCACCGGGAGGTCGCCCTGCTCGCCGAAGGCCACCGCCGTCGCGCTGCCGTCGTCGTGCCGCAGCGCGAAGGTGCCGGTGCTCGGCCGGTAGACGCCCAACTGGTCGGCGCCGACGCCGTCCCAGTTGCCCGCGACCGGGATGTCGCCGTACTGGCCGAAGGCCGCCGTCACGGCCGGGCGACCGGTGGTGCTGCTCGTGGTGAGCGACCACTGGCCCTCGCGGAAGACGCCGACGTACGACGTCCGCCCGCCCGCCCAGCGCCCCACCACCGGCGTGCCGCTGACCAGTTCGGGTCCGCTGCCGCCAAGCCGCGTCGAAGCCGCGTAACCGAGGGACCGGCCGTGGTCGTCCGTGAACACCGCGCGCGGCGTGTAGGCGCCACCGCTCGGGTAGTCGTGCTTGATCCCCCTGTTCAGGGTGTCGATGTCAGTGGCCAGCACGGGAGTCCCGTCACCGAAGTCGACGGTCACCCCGGCGAGCGGCCACGGGCTGTCGACTCCCCCGTACACGGTGTAGTGGAGTTCGGGATCTCCCCCGATGCGGACCAGCGAGAGCCACGGGCGCGCCATCTCGGGGACGGGGTGGACGGTGGCGTCGATCGCGACCGTCCGGGCGGTGCCGAGGCTGTTGACCGCGGTGACCTCCACCCGGTAGGTGCCCGGCCCCGGGTAGGTGTGGACCATCACCCCGCCCTCGACCGCCTGGCCGGTGCCGTCGCCGAAGGAGATGGTCCTGGTCACCGGCGCCCAGGAGGACTGGTAGCCCGAGTCGAAGGCCAGGTCCAGCGGGTGGCCCTTCGGGATGTAGGCCGAGCCCGGAATCTGCCGCAGATTGACCCAGAGCGGGTCCTGGAACTCGATCGCCCCGCGGTCCCGGTAGGTCACCGGGCCGGTGCCGTTGTTCGGCAGCCACGGGTCGTCGGCGGGCGCGTTGCCCAGCAGGTCGGTGGCGAGTTGGCCGGGCGCGTCGGCGGCGGCGGAGTCCAGCTCGTAGTCCTCGCCCCAGGGCGCGAGGTCGTCGGCGGCCGAACCGTTCAGGCGGTACTGGGGATCGGCGTCGTTGTCGTGCCCGCCCTGGCCGGTCGCCGCCGCGAAGGCGGCGGGAGAGGCGAAGGCCGCCCCGCCCCAGCGGTAGCTTCCGCCGGCCGTCTCGGGGCGGACGACGTTGTAGTCCGCCTTCGTACCCGCGACCGACTCCGGGTCCACGACCAGCTCGACCGTCTCGCCGGGGGCACAGCCGAGGGCCTTGAGGCCGGTGGCGGTGACGATGTTGTTCTCGATCACCGCGCCGGACGAGGCGCCCGCCAGCGTGATGCCGCTCCCGCAGTTCTCCACGACCGAGTTGCTCGTCACCACGGTGCCGGGGGCGTCGGTCACCAGGATGCCGCCGCCGCGGTTGGCGTTCACGGCGTTGGTGGTGAGGACGGCTCCGGAGACACCGGCCTCGACGGCGATGCCGGCGCCGGCGCTGCCGCCGATCCGGTTGCGGCTCACGGTGACCGCCGTGGTCCGGCCGGTCAGCCGGATGCCGGGCGAGGCCGCCTGGCCGGCCGCCACCACCACATTGCCGTCGAGGACGATCCGGTCGGCGTCCGCGACCAGCAGCGCCTCCTGGTCGGTCGCGAAGGCGAGGCCCTGGACCGTGACGTCGTGGACGTGGGAGAGCCGGAACCCGGGAGCGCCCCGGCCGGTCGAACCGAGCTTCGCGGCCGGCCGCTTGTCGGCGCCGGGCACGCCCCGGAAGGTGACGGGGTTGCCGGGGGTGCCGGAGCGGGTCACGGTGACCGCCTCCGGGTACGTCCCGCCGGCGATCTGGACCGTCTGCCCCGGCAGCGCCGCGTCGGCGGCGGCCTGGACGGTGCAGTAGGGCTGCGCCTGGGTACCGGCGCCGGCGTCCGAGCACTGTGCGGACGCGTCGTTGTTCACGTAGAGCGTGGTGGCCTCGGCGTGGGCCGCGACCACCGGGAGGGCTGCCCCGACGACCACCGAACTCACCAAGGCCGCGGCGAGCCCGGTCCGACGTCTTACGGCCATGCTGTGTCCCCCTGGGATCCGTGCGCCGGGAACCTGCCGGACGGTGTCGGACACCGGCGTTCGAAGCAGGCGATGAGTCGATGATCATGATGGCGCGCAGAGCAGTATCCACGAGCCCGCCCGAGTGCACCATCGAGTTCTCGGCGCCCTCCTGACCGTCCGCCGCACAGCCCTGCGGCGTCGTCAGAAGAGGGCCTGGAGGTCGGTGCGGGCGGCGATGCCGAGCTTGGGGTAGGCCTTGTAGAGGTGGTGGCCGACGGTGCGCGGGCTGAGGAAGAGCTGGGCCGCGATGTCGCGGTTGGTGAGCCCCCGCGCCGCCAGCCGCGCGATCTGCAGTTCCTGCGGGGTGAGGGTGGCCAGCGGCCCCTCGGGGGTGCCGGCGGGAGCCGGGGCGCTGGTTCCGGTGGCGGTGAGCTCGGTGCGGGCGCGGTCGGCCCAGGGGTGGGCGGAGAGCAGCTCGAACGTCTCCAGGGCCGCGCGCAGGTACGGGCGGGCGTCCGTGCGGCGGCGTTCGCGGCGCAGCCACTCGCCGTAGAGGAGCGCGGTGCGGGCCTGCTCGAAGGGGCGGTGGGTGCCGTCGTGGAGGTCGAGGGCCGCGCGGTAGGCGGACTCGGCGAGTTCGTCCGGCCCGAGCAGTGCCTGGCAGCGCAGCCGCAGCGCCTCGGCCCAGGGCACGGCGGCGGCGCCGGCCCAGCGGGCGAAGCGCTCGTACGGTCCGGCGGCGCGTTCCGGGTCGCCGAGCCGGACGGCGGCCTCGACCAGGTCGGGGACGGCGCGGGTGGCGCCGACGTGGTGTCGGTAGGGGCCGGTGGTGAGGGCCTGGAGGCGCTCGGCGGCGTCGGCGGCGCGGCCCCGGCCGAGGTCGAGCAGGGCGAGCGCCCACTGCGCCCAGGGCTCGCCGGGCGCGGGCGCGGGCGAGCCGGCGGCCGAGCCCGCGGCGGTGCCGGTGAGCGCCGTCGCCGTCCGCGCGGTCGCGGCGAGTGCGGCGCACTCCTGCTCGGCACCGCGCAGGGCCGCCAGGAAGCCCAGCAGGGCGCTGAGTTGGCTGACCCACTGGTGCTGCCCGGTGTCCCGGGCCAGGGCCAGCGCCTCGGTGGCGGTGACCTCGGCGTCGCGGTGCCGGCCGTGGAAGAGCTCCGCCTCGGCGAGGAAGAACTGCAGCGTCGGCAGGACGCCGATGGTGCCCTTGGCCCGGGCCTCGGCGACCAGTTCGGCGGCGAGTTCGACCGTTTCGGCGTCCCGGCCGAGGACCAGTGTCGCCCCGCAGAGCTGGACCAGGTCGCTCGGCGTCTCGGCGCCCGCCCGGCGGGCCGCCGCCGCGGTGTCGCGGGCGGCGGGCAGCGGCGGGCCGGGGCGGCCCAGCGCGGGCAGGACGGCGGCCGACAGGTGGCGGGCGAGCGGGGTGAGCGGGTCGCCCTCGGCCAGCGGGAGCGCGGCGAGCCGGTCGAGGACGGCGATCACCGGCTCCTCCCCGGCGTACCAGGCCGCGTGGAAGGCCTGGAGCAGCATCCGGGCGGCGTGCGGCGCCTCGATGTCCGTACCGGCCGCGTCCAGCAGCAGCCGGTAGGCCGCCGGGTAGGAGCCGCGCCAGAAGTGCGCGGTGGCCCGGACCTGATCGAGCAGGGCGTGCGCGAAGACGCTGTCCGTCCGGGCCCCGGCCCGCTCGGCGAGCGCCTCGGCCTGCACCAACTTGCCCTCCTCGGTGGCGGCTTCGGCCGCCAGCACCAGGCGCCGGGTGGCGCCGTCGCGATCGGGGGTCAGCCGGGCGGCGCGCTCGTACGCGGCGGCGGCGCCGCCGTGGGCGCCCCGGGTCTCCGCGCGGACGGCGGTGCGTTCCAGGGCGTCGGCGAGGCCGGCGTCCGGAGCGGTGGCGGCGAGGGCCAGGTGCCAGGTCCGGCGGTCGCCGTCCTCCAGCACGGTGCCGATCGCCCGATGGGCCGTCAGTCGCTGTTGCAGCGGAGCGCGTTGCATGATCGCGGCGCGCAGCAGCGGGTGCCGGAACGCGAGTCGCCGGTCGGCCGCCAGGGTGACCAGGCCCGCCTCCTCGGCCGGGGCGAGGTGGTCGGCGGTCGCCCCCAGGACGGCGGCGGCCGCCAGCACGACGTCGAGGTCGCCGTTCTCCTCGGCGGCGGCGACCAGCAGCAGGTTCTGGGTGGCCGCCGGCAGGCCGGTGACCTGACCGTGGAAGGCGATCTGCAGGCGACTGGTGAGCGGCAGTGCGCCGGGGGCGGCGGCGGCGGATCCGTCGACCGCGAGGGGCAGTTCGGTGAGCGCCAGCGGATTGCCGGCCGACTCGGCGAGCAACCGGCGGCGGACGTCTCCGGTCAGGGCCGCGGTGGCGCGGGCGTCGAGCAGCCGGGTAGCGGCGGGCTCGGCGAGCCCGGCCAGCCGGAGTTCGGGCAGGCCGGTCGGCGGCAGGCCGCCCCCGGCGGGGCCCGCGTCCCGGGTGGCGAGCAGAAGGGCGACGCCCTCCGCCTGGAGTCGGCGGGCGGCGAGCAGCAACGCGTCCAACGAGGCCCGGTCGAGCCACTGCACATCGTCCACGACGCACAACAGGGGCTGATCAGCCGCTAGTTCGGCGAGCAGCCCGAGGGTGGCGAGCCCGGTGAGCAGCCGGTCCCCGCTCGCCCCGGCCGGCGGGACCCCGTCCTCCAGCCCGAACGCGCCTTCCAGGGCCCGCCGTTGCGGACCGGGCAGCGCGGACAACCGGTCCAGGCCGGGCGCGAGCAGCAGACTGAGCCCGGCGAACGGGAGTTCGGCCTCGTACTCGACGCCGGTCGCCCGGATCACCCGGAACGCGCCGTCGGCCGCCGCCGCGGCGTGGTCCAGCAGCGCGGTCTTGCCGATCCCCGGCTCACCGCGCAGCACCAGCACCCCGCTGCGGCCGCCCTTCGCGTCGTCGAGCAGCGCGTCGACGACGGCCTGCTCCTGTTCCCGCCCGTAGAGCTTCCCCATGCTCCGACCCTACTGGCGCGACCTACCCACGGCTTCCGCGGAACGGCCCGCACCCCTACCTATCCGTGACGGATTCGCCGGTCGCGCGTCGTCCGTACCTTCATGAGCAGCGGGAACGACCCGCCCAACCACCCGGCAGGACAAGGGAGAAGACGATGACCGACCTCCAGCAGACCGACGTCCAGGGGGCCGACCTCCAGGGGACCGACGTCCCGCAGCTCGACCTCCGGCAGCTCGCCGAGCGCTACCTCGCCGTCTGGAACGAGACCGACCCGGCCGCCCGCCGCAAGCTGGTCGACGAGGCGTGGGCCGAGGACGGCAGCTACACCGACCCGCTGGCCGCCGTCACCGGCCGGGAGGGCGTCGACGCCCTGATCGGCGCGGCCCAGGCGCAGTTCCCCGGTCTGGAGTTCACCCTCGGTCCGGTGGACGCGCACCACGACATCGCCCGGTTCACCTGGAACCTCGGGCCGGCCGGCGGGGAGGCCCTGGTGGTCGGGTTCGACGTGCTGGTCGCCGGCCCGGACGGCCGGATCGCCTCGGTGTACGGCTTCCTGGACCGCGTCCCGGGCGCCTGAGCCGCCGGCCGCCCGGCAGGGGCGGGCCGCCCCGCCCGCCCCTGCGAACCGTTCCCTCCCCGAACAGCTCCCCCTCCCCGAGCAGCTCCCGACTCCCCGACCCGCCTCCCGACTCCGCCGAGGAGAGCCCGAGATGAGCCCGAGATGAGCACCGCCCTGCACACCCGCCCGGTCACGGCGAAGGCCACCGAGCCCTCCCCCCGGGGCCTGCTGCCGGTCGTCCTGACCGCCACCTTCATGACCGCCCTCGACGTCTTCGTGGTCAACGTCGCCGTCCCGTCCGTCCAGGCCGACCTGGGGGCCGGCCCGGCCGCCGTCCAGTGGGTGATCGCCGGTTTCGCCCTGGCGCTGGCCACCGGGCTGATCACCGCCGGCCGGCTGGGCGACCGCTACGGGCGGCGCCGGGTGTTCGCCCTCGGCCTGGCCCTGTTCACGCTCGCCTCGGCCGGCTGCGGCCTGGCCCCGACGGCCGCCGCCCTGGTCGGTGCCCGGGTCGCGCAGGGCCTGGCGGCGGCGCTGATGGGCCCGCAGGTGCTGGCCATCCTGCGCACCGCGTTCAGCGGCGCGGCGCAGGCCCGGGCGTTCGCGATGTACGGGCTGACGATGGGCGTCGGCGCGGTGTTCGGCCAGCTGATCGGCGGTGCGCTGATCCGCGCGGACCTCTTCGGCCTGGACTGGCGCAGCTGCTTCCTGCTCAACCTGCCGGTCGGCCTGGCCGCGCTGGCACTGGTCCGCCGCTGCCTGCCGGAGTCCCGCGCCCCGCACCGCCCCGGCCTGGACCCGGTGGGCGTCCTGCTGATCACCCTCGCGCTGACCGGCCTGGTGCTGCCGCTGATCCAGGGCCGTGAGGCGGGCTGGCCGCTCTGGACCTGGCTCTGCCTGGGCGGCGCCGTCGCCCTGCTGGCCGGCTTCGCCGTCCACCAGCACCGCCACACCGGCACACCACTGGTCGACACCGCTCTCTTCCGGGACAGGGCCTTCGCCGCCGGTCTGCTCGCCCAGCTCGCCTTCTGGCTCGGCCAGGCGTCGTTCTTCCTGGTGCTCGCCCTGCACCTGCAGCAGGGCCGCGGCCTGGACGCGCTCGGCGCCGGCCTGGTCTTCACCGCGATCGGCGCCGGCTACCTGCTCACCTCGACCACGGCGCACCGCGTCGCCGCCCGTCTCGGCCGCCGGGCGATCGCGCTCGGCGGGCTGCTGATGGCCGCCGGGCTCGGCCTGCTCGGCCTCGCCGTCCACGCCGGCGGGACGACCGGCAGCGTCTGGTGGCTGACCCCGGGCCTGTTCGTGGACGGTCTCGGGATGGGTCTGGTGATCGCCCCGGTGACCACCGTCGTGCTGGCCTCGGTCGAGCCCCGGCTGGCGGGTTCGGCGGCGGGGGTGCTGGCCACCGTCCAGCAGGTCGCCGGGGCGCTCGGGATCGCGCTGATCGGCATCGTCCACTACGGCGCCGGGGACCCGGCCACCGCCTTCGGGCGCAGCGTGGCGGTGCTGGCGGTGCTGGAGTTGCTGTTGGTGGGCCTGGTGCGGTTGCTGCCCCGCCGGACGGCCTGAGCGCGGGCACGGAACGGGCGGGTGGGCCGGTACTGGCCCACCCGCCCGTTCCGTTCACTCCCTCCGATCGGGTTGGATGGGTGGATGAGCGAGGAGAAGAGCGCCGTACCGGCGTGGGAGCAGCGGTTCAGGGCGGCCCGGGTTTCCCTTCCGGACTGGGCGGAGGACGCCCCCGACCGGGCGCTGTACGTGTCCAACGCCACCGGTACCTACGAGGTGTACGCCTGGGACCGCGCCACCGACACCCACCGGCAGGTGACCGACCGGCCGAACGGCACCACCGACGCGGAGCTGTCGCCCGACGGCACGTGGGTCTGGTGGTTCGACGACAACGACGGCGACGAGTTCGGGATCTGGCGCCGCCAGCCGTTCGCGGGCCGCCCGAACGGCCCCGACCCCGATGAGGAGGCCGTGCCCGGCCTGGCCGCCTCCTACTCGGCGGGCCTCGCCCTCGGCCGGGACGGCACGGTGGTGGTCGGCCGCTCCACCGACGAGCACGGCACCACCCTGCACCTGCGCCGCCCGGGCGCGGCCGAGGCGGTGGAGATCTACCGGCACGAGGAGTACGGCGGCGTCGGCGACCTCAGCTACGACAGTGCCCTGCTCGCCGTCGACCACACCGAGCACGGCGACGCGATGCACTCGGCGATCCGGGTCGTCCGGCTCGCCGACGGCGCGACCGTCGCCGAGCTGGACGAGGTCACCGGCCGGGCGGAGCCGCGCGGCGTCGCCTGCCTGGGCTTCGCGCCGGTCGACGGCGACACCCGGCTGCTGGTCGCCCACCAGCGCACCGGCCGTTGGGAGCCGATGATCTGGGACGTGGCCACCGGGGCCGAGACCGCGCTGCCGCTCCGCGACGAGCAGGGCCGCGAGCTGCCCGGCGACGTCTCCGCGCAGTGGCGCCCCGGCGCCCGCGCGCTGCTGGTCGAGCACGAGTACGAGGCGCGCAGCGAGCTGTTCTCGTACGCCCTCGACACCGGGGTGCTGACCCGGCTGGAGACCCCGCGCGGCACCGTCGGCGGTGCGACCGCCCGCCCGGACGGCACGGTGGAGTTCCTCTGGTCCTCCGCCGCCGAGCCGTCCGCCGTCCGCTCCACCGCCGGCACGGTCGTCCTGCGGGCGCCGGGCGCGGTGCCGCCGGGCTCGGTGCCGGTCGAGGACGTCTGGGTGGACGGCCCCTGCGGCCGGGTGCACGCGCTGGTCCAGCGCCCGGCCGGGGACGGCCCGTTCCCGACCGTCTTCGACGTCCACGGCGGGCCGACCCACCACGACAGCGACTCCTTCGCCGCCGGCCCCGCCGCCTGGCTGGACCACGGCTTCGCGGTGGTCCGGGTCAACTACCGCGGCTCCACCGGCTACGGCCAGGCCTGGACGGACGCGCTGCGCGAGCGGGTCGGGCTGATCGAGCTGGAGGACATCGCCGCGGTCCGCGCGTGGGCGGTGGCGAGCGGGCTCGCCGACCCGGAGCGGCTGGTGCTCACCGGCGGCTCCTGGGGCGGCTACCTCACCCTGCTCGGCCTCGGCGTGCAGCCGGAGAACTGGACCCTCGGCGTCGCCGCCGTCCCGGTCGCCGACTACCTGACGGCGTACGACGACGAGATGGAGGCGCTGAAGTCGCTGGACCGCACGCTCTTCGGCGGCACGCCGACCGAGGTGCCCGAGCGCTGGACCGCCTCCTCGCCGCTGACCTACGTGGAGCAGGTGCGGGTGCCGGTCTACATCAGCGCCGGGGTGAACGACCCGCGCTGCCCGATCCGGCAGATCGAGAACTACGTGGAGCGCCTGGAGCGACTGGGCAGGCCGCACGAGGTCTACCGGTACGACGCCGGGCACGGCTCGCTGGTGGTGGAGGAGCGGATCAAGCAGCTGCGGCTGGAGATCGACTTCGTCCGGCGGCACCTGGGGGAGGGTCCCGTCCGGCAGGACCGGGCCGCCCGGAGCGGCGGGGGGACCGGGTGAGACGTCTGCTGACGATCATGGGGGTGGGGGTGGCCGGAGCACTCGTGCTCACCGGCTGCTCGGGTCAGGACAGCAGCGACGCGGCCTGCCCGCCGCCCCTGTCGCCGTCCACGCAGCCGACGGCCACGGCCACGGCGAGCCCGACAGCGGCGGGAAGCCCGGCCGTCCGGGCTGCCTTCCGCTCCGCCGGGACGGCAGGGATCACGGAATTCGCGGAATCGGTGGAGTTCGCGGAGGCCGGTGACGGGGCGGTCCTGTTCGCCGCCTCCAAATCGTCCAAGTCGTCCGGGTCCAAGGGGTCGAAGGGCTCCAAGGGCGGGCGCACCACACGCCACCACACCGACAACTACGACTCGGACGACGACAGCGGCAGCAGCCGTTGCACCAACCCGCCGCCGACGGTCTCCCCGTCCTCGTCCCCGTCCGGTACGCCCCGCCCGGCCCCGACGACGACCGCTCCGGCGGTGCCCACGGCGCCCGCGCCGCCGTCCAAGCCGGCCGTCCCGTCGGCGAAGCCGTCGCGCTGAGCCCCCCGAGGGGCTACTCCAGGACCGGGTCCAACCCGAGGGCCCGGTCCTGCTCGGCCTCCGCCTCGCGACGCACCAGGCGGAACCACATGAAGACGACGAAGCCGCCGAAGACGAACCACTCCAGGGTGTACCCGAGGTTCTGGAACGCGCGCAGGGTGAGGCCGTTCCCGCCCTGCGGCTGCACCGTCGGCACCGGGGTCAGCCCGGTCGGCACGCTGTCCGCGGACACCCAGCCGTCGTACCAGCCGTCGTAGGACAGCTTGTTGAGGAGCGCGGCCCTGTTGATCGTGCCGAGCTGGCCGGCCGGCAGCCCGCCGGCCACCGCACCGCCGCTGCCGCTGGTCTCGCCCGCCTGCAACCGCCCGGCCACCGTGACCTCGCCGGCCGGCGGCAGCGCGGCGGCGGACGCGCCCTCCGTGGGCGTGCCCGGCGCCCAGCCGCGGACGACGGCGACGGTGCGGCCGCCGTCCGTGCGCAGCGGGGTGAGGACGTAGTAGCCCTGCTTGCCGTCCAACTCCCGGTTGGGGACGAGCAGCTGGTGCTCCTGGTCGAAGGTCCCGGACACCGTCACGGCCCGGCCGACGGTGTCGGTGGTGACCTGCGGCCGGTCGGGGCCGAGCAGGTCGCCGAGCGGCGCGATCGCGCCCGCGTCGTTCACCGACCTGCTGATCTCCTGGTGCGAGGAGACCTTGTCCTCGAACCGGCCGAGCTGCCAGGAGCCGAGCCAGACGCACACCGCCACGGCCGCAACGGCCAGCGCGGTGCCGCTCAGCCAGCGCGGAGTGAGGAGGAACCGGTACACACCCCCCACGGTAACCACTCCTCACACCTCTCCCGACCACAGGGGCCCCCGCCACACCCTCCCGGGCCCGCGGCCGGTACTCCCGGTGACGGCCGGCCGGTACTCCCGGCGTCAGTCCGAGGGACCTCCTCGCCGCAGGGCTCAGCCGCCCGACGCGGAGGCGGACGGCGCCGGGGTCTCGGCCGGGGCCGGCGCCATGACGGGCTGCGGCGCCGTGCGGTAGACGGTGCCCGAGCAGGCGCCCGGCAGGACGGCGGAGGCGGCGACCGGGCTGCCCGGCGCCGGGGTGTGCGCGATGGTGACGGTGGCCGGCGGCGCGCTGGGGCCGGCGGTCGGCGTGGCCGAGGGGCTCGGCACCGAGGTCGGGCCCGTCGTCGGCGTGGCGGAGGCCGGGGGCGCCCCGGTCGGCGCCACCGAGGCACCGTCCACCGGGGCGGCGTCTCCTGCACCGGAGCCCGAGGCCGAACCGCCCGGTCCGCCGGACTGCATCGCCAGGGAGGTGCCCGCCGCGGAGCCGCCCGACCCGCTCTGGCCGGCCGTCGCACTGGGCGAGGCCCCGCCGGTGGCCCGGCAGCCGGCGTCCGGCACCCAGCCGAAGTCCACCCGGTACGCGGCCTGGGGGGCCAGGAGCAGCCCGGGGCCGTCGCCGGCGCCCGGTCGCGGGGCGGGCAGGTCGGTCGCCGGATCGCCCGCCGTGTGGTCGGCCACCCGGATCCGGGCGGGGTCCGTCCCGGTGGTCCCGGTGACGGCGACCGAGCCCGGCCCGCCGAGCCGGCAGGTGCGTGCGGAGGTGTTGACCACCGTGAAGTACCCGTTGATCCGCCCGTCACCGTCGGCCGCGCCGACCCTGGACGCCCCCTGCCCGAGATCACCCCGGAGGCAGAGCGGGACGGGCGCGCCGTCGCCGCCGCCGGTGCTGGACGCCGCGACCGGGGCGGACGGTACCCCGGCGGCGTTGGCGCTGCTGGCCCCCGGGTGGGGCGGGGTGCTCACCGAGCCGGACGGGCTGCCGGTGCCGGCGGTGCCGCTCGCGTCGGGTTGCGGCGGCCGGTTCGAGCCCACGACGTCGCCGCCGGCCGTGCTGCCCTCGGCGGTGACCGAGGGCGTGGCGCCGTGCGCGCCGGGTGTGCCGGGGCCGCCGGAGAGCCCGAGGTGGTCGCTGTCGTGCAGGGCCGGCAGGGCGATCGCCACCGCGACCGCCAGGGCGGCGGCGCCCGTCCAGGCGCCGCGCCGGGCGGCTCGCCGCCGGGGCACCGCGTGGCGGATCCGGTGCAGACCGGCGGGGTCGGGCTGCACCTCGGCCACGGCGCGCTGCAGCAGCACCCGGACCAGCTGCTCATCGGTGTTCAAGCCGTCGCTGCTCAGCCCGTCGGTGTTCAAGCCGTCGGTGTTCGACCCGTCCGCGTTCGACCTGCCCGCGTTCGGTCTGTCGAGGCTCGCCCCGTCGGTGCTCGGCCGGCCGCAGCGGGCCCGGTCGCCCGTACCCCCCGCACCGATCCGGTCGTCAGCCATGCCCGGCCTCCATCTGGACCCGCAGCGCGGCGATCCCTCGCGAGCCGTACGCCTTCACCGAGCCGAGCGAGATCCCCAGGGTCTCCGCGACCTGCGCCTCCGTCATGTCCACGAAGTAACGGAGCACCAGAACCTCCCGCTGACGGCGTTGCAGACCCCGTAGCGCGGCCTTCAACTGGTCGCGCTCCAGCGCATCGTAGGCTCCTTCTTCTGCACTGGCCATGTCAGGCATCGGCTTCGGCAGCAGCCGCAGGCCGAGGATCCGCCGCCGCAGCGTGGAGCGGGACAGGTTGACCACGGTCTGCCGCAGGTAGGCGAGCGTCTTCTCCGGCTCGCGCACCCGGCGGCGTGCCGAGTGCACCCGGATGAACGCCTCCTGGACCACGTCCTCGCAGGTCGAGAGGTCGTCGAGGAGCAGCGCCGCCAGCCGCAGCAGGGAGCGGTAGTGGGCTTGATAGGTCTCGGTGAGCAGATCCTCGCTGGTACCCGCGCCGGTACCGGCGCCGGAGTCCGCCGCGCCGGGTGCGACCGCCGTCATCTGGCTGTCTTCCGGCCTATCCGCAGGCCGCTGGGCGCGCGGCGAGAACGTCACCGCGGCCGCTGCCGAGATGCCCGCCCCTGCCCCCACCATCACGTTCGCCACGCCCGTTGGACACTCGATCCCCTGTCATGGTTGCCCCAGCCCGAGGAACATTCTCCCGTACGGGTGGCGGCCCGCTCCAGAGGATTCCGGCGGATTGGGCAAGTGAGCCCCGAAGGAGCGCAGAAGGCGCACGGAATCTCACGACGTCTCACGGTTCTCACCGTTCTCGCGGCCCGTGGGGCGCACCTGAGAACCCGTTCAATGACTCACGGGCTCAAGGACTCAAGGCCCGCAAGGGCTCACGCTGGCCCCACGACGCGTCAGGCGAACAGCTCGCGCGCCACCAGCTCGGCGATCTGCACGGCATTGAGCGCCGCGCCCTTGCGCAGGTTGTCGCCGCAGAGGAAGAGGTCCAGCGCCGTCGGGTCGTCCAGCGCCCGGCGCACCCGCCCGACCCAGACCGGGTCGGTGCCGACCACGTCGTTCGGGGTGGGGAACTCCCCCGCCGCCGGGTCGTCGTACAGCACCACGCCGGGGGCGTCGCGGAGGATCTGCTGGGCGTGCTCCTGGGTGACCTCGCGCTCGAAGACCGCGTGCACGGCCAGCGCGTGGGTGCGCACCACGGGGATGCGGACGCAGGTCGCGGAGACCCGCAGGGCCGGCAGGCCGAGGATCTTGCGCGACTCGTTGCGGAGCTTCAGCTCCTCGGACGACCAGCCGCCGTCCATCAGCGAGCCCGCCCACGGCACCGCGTTGAGCGCCAGCGGGGCGGCGAACGGGCCGTTGTCGGCGATCACCGCACGCAGGTCGCCGGTCTGCTCGCCGACCTCGGTACCGGCCACCAGCGCGACCTGCGCGCGCAGCGCGTCCACACCGGCGCGGCCCTCGCCGGAGGCCGCCTGGTAGGAGGCGACCACCAGTTCGCTGAGCCCGTACTCGGCGTGCAGCGCGCCGATCGCGGCGATCATCGCCAGCGTGGAGCAGTTGGGGCCGGCCACGATGCCGCGCGGACGCATCCGGACCGCCGCCGCGTTGACCTCGGGGACGACCAGCGGGACGTCCTCGTCCATCCGGAACGCACCGGAGTTGTCGACCACCACGATGCCCTTGGCGGCCACGATCGGCGCCCACCGGGCGGAGACCTCGTCGGGCACGTCGAACAGCGCGACGTCGATCCCGTCGAAGGCCTCCTCGGTGAGCGGCAGCACCTCGACGGGCTCCCCGCGCACGGTCAGCTTGCGGCCGGCCGAGCGCGGGGAGGCGACGAGGCGCACCTCGCCCCAGATGTCCTGACGGAGGGAGAGCAGGCCGAGCAGCACCTCGCCGACCGCGCCGGTGGCGCCGACGACGGCGAGGTTCGGCCGCCGGGTCATCGCCCGGTGCCTCCGTAGACGACCGCCTCGTCCGACTCGCTGTCCAGCCCGAAGGCGCTGTGGACGGCGCGCACGGCCTCGTTGACGTCGTCGGCCCGGGTGACGACCGAGATGCGGATCTCCGAGGTGGAGATCAGCTCGATGTTGACGCCGGCCTCGGAGAGCGCCTCGAAGAAGGTCGCGGTGACCCCCGGGTTGGAGCGCATGCCGGCGCCGACCAGGGAGATCTTGCCGATCGCGTCGTCGTAGCGCAGCGACTCGTAGCCGATGCCCTCCTTGACCCGGCCGAGCGCGTCGATGGCCTTCTGGCCCTCGGTCTTCGGCAGCGTGAAGGAGATGTCGGTGAGCCCCGTCGCCGCGGCGGAGACGTTCTGCACCACCATGTCGATGTTGACCTCGGCGTCGGCGATGGCGCGGAAGATGCGCGCCGCCTCGCCCGGCTTGTCCGGCACGCCGACGACCGTGACCTTGGCCTCGGAAGTGTCGTGGGCGACTCCGGAGATGATGGCCTGCTCCATCTCGCCCCCTTCGGGCTGGTTCGGGTTGTCGTTGCTGACGATCGTCCCGGGAAGACCCGAGAAGGACGAGCGTACGTGAATCGGGATGTTGTAGCGCCGCGCGTACTCCACACAGCGGTCGAGCAGGACCTTGGAGCCGGACGAAGCCAGCTCCAGCATGTCCTCGTAGGCGATCCAGTCGATCTTGCGGGCCTTCTTCACCACGCGCGGGTCGGCGGTGAACACGCCGTCCACGTCGGTGTAGATCTCGCAGACCTCGGCCTTGAGGGCCGCCGCGAGGGCGACGGCGGTGGTGTCCGAGCCGCCGCGACCGAGCGTGGTGATGTCCTTGCCGGTCTGCGAGACACCCTGGAAGCCGGCCACGATCGCGATGTTGCCCTCGTCCAGGGCGGTGCGGATGCGGCCCGGCGTCACGTCGATGATGCGCGCCTTGTTGTGGACGGAGTCGGTGATGACACCGGCCTGGCTGCCCGTGAAGGACTGGGCCTCGTGACCCAGGGATTTGATCGCCATGGCCAGCAGCGCCATGGAGATGCGCTCTCCAGCGGTCAGCAGCATGTCGAACTCACGGCCGGCAGGGATGGGTGACACCTGCTCCGCGAGTTCGATGAGCTCGTCCGTCGTGTCGCCCATCGCGGACACCACGACGACGACCTCATGGCCGGCCTTCTTGGCGTCAACGATTCGACGGGCCACGCGCTTGATGCCCTCGGCATCCGCAACGGATGAGCCGCCGTACTTCTGCACGACAAGGCCCACGTGCGCTCCTCGACTTGTGTCGTTTCCGGGGGCTCTGGGCCCCCGCACCCCCGGGTGGCGGGGGTTGTGCGGTCCGCGCCAGTCTACCGAGCGGGGGTGCCGCGACCGTCGCTTTCCATATGATGAGACGCCCGTTTCAGCAGGTGGGCGGCGGTTCCGTGGCCGCGACCGGCAGGTCTGCGGGGTATCCGGCGCGGCCCCGAAGAATCGGCGGACGAACGGACGGCGGCCCCGGGGTTTTCCCTCGCTCCGAAATCCCTGAGGCGTCCGTCACAGTCCGCTCCCGGCTCCGGGGCGCCCGTCACCGTCCCAGCGGTCCAGGCGTCCCACCGGCCCAGGCGGCCCAGCGGCCCAGCGGCCCGGCCGTCCTAGCGGCCCAGGCCCAGCTCGGCCGCCATCAGGTCGCCGGCCTGCTGCTCCAGCTGCTCGTCGGTGAGCCCGTCGTCGTCGGTGTCGGCACCGTCCGGCACGGCCCCGATCGGGCTGTCCAGCCGGACGTGGGCGATCAGCGACTGCAGCGCCCGGAGCACCGCCGAGCAGGTCGTGCCCCAGTTGGAGAGGTACGAGAACTGCCACCACCAGAGCGCCTCGCTGACCCGCCCGTCGCGGTAGTGGGTGAGGCCGTGCTGGAGCTCGCTGACCACGCCGGCCAGGTCGTCCGAGATCCGGAAGGCGTTCGGCTTCTCCGGCGGCCCGTACGGGTCGAAGACCTCGTGGTAGACGTCGATCGGCGCGAGCAGCTCGGCCAGCCGCTCCCGCAACTGCTCGCTGTCCGGCTCCGGCCCGGTGTCGGGCTCGAAGCGGTCCTCGGGGACGACGTCCTCGATCGCGCCGAGCCGGCCGCCGGCCAGCAGCAGCTGCGAGACCTCCAGGAGGAGCAACGAGACGGCGCTGCCCGGCTCGTCACCCTTGGCGACCTCGGTGACGGCGAGCACGAAGCTCTCCACCGAGTCCGCGATCTGCACCGCGAAGTCGTCCGGCTCCGAGCCGTGGGCATGGATGTGCGGGGCGGGCCGGTCCTGCTGCGGGCCCGCCTGGTGGGGCGGGTGGGGCTGCTGGTTGATCGTCCGGTCAGACATCGAGCAGTCGTCTCCCTTCGAAGGCGCGGCCGAGGGTGACCTCGTCCGCGTACTCCAGATCCCCGCCGACGGGCAGACCGCTCGCCAGCCGGGTCACCTTCAGGCCCATCGGCTTGCAGAGCCGGGCCAGATAGGTGGCGGTCGCCTCCCCCTCCAGGTTGGGGTCGGTGGCCAGGATCAGCTCGGTGACCGTGCCGTCCGCGAGGCGCGCCAGCAGCTCGCGGATCCGCAGGTCGTCCGGGCCGACGCCCTCGATCGGGCTGATCGCGCCGCCCAGCACGTGGTACCGGCCGCGGAACTCGCGGGTGCGCTCGATCGCGACGACGTCCTTGGACTCCTCGACCACGCAGATCACCGCGAGGTCGCGGCGCGGGTCGAGGCAGACGCGGCACTGCTCGGCCTCCGCGACATTGCCGCAGACGGCGCAGAACCGGACCTTGTCCTTGACCTCCAGCAGCGAGTGCGCCAGCCGGCGGACGTCGGTGGGGTCGGCCTGCAGGATGTGGAAGGCGATCCGCTGCGCGCTCTTGGGCCCGACGCCGGGCAGCCTGCCCAGTTCGTCGATCAGGTCCTGAACCACGCCCTCGTACACGTCGCGCCTTCCCTCAGGGGTCTGTGGTGCACCGGTTTCCCGATGTCCCGGTGCCATCATCCAACGAATCGGGCGCCGGGCACACCGCCCGACGCCCTACTCCCGCATAAATCACACAGGTCTGTTATCCGAACTTCAGACCTTCATGACTTCGGACTTTCCGCCCTGCAACCGCCCTGCATCCGCCCTGCTCCGGAGAACCGGGCAGGTCAGAACGGCAGACCGGGGATGCCGCCGCCGCCCAGGCCCTGGGTCAGCGGGCCCATCCGCTCGGCCTGCAGCTTCTGCGCCGCCTGGTTCGCGTCCCGGACGGCCGCGAGGATCAGGTCGGCCAGGGTCTCGGTGTCCTCCGGGTCGACGGCCGCCGGAGCGATGGCCAGGGCCACCAGCTCACCGGCGCCGGTCACGGTGGCCTCGACCAGGCCACCGCCCGCCGAACCGTTCACCTTCGTCTCGGCCAGCTCCTGCTGCGCCTGGGCGAGGTCCTGCTGCATCTTCTGCGCCTGCTTGAGCAGCTGCTGCATGTTGGGCTGGCCACCACCGGGGAACACGGCTCACTCCTTGCGTTCTGCGTCCGTCGTGCTTCGTATCGTCCTGATCCGCGTGCTTCGCCCGCGCCACCGGCCGTGCTCGGCCCTGTGGTGCGTACGCCGCCGCGTCGTCGTACCGAGCCTACGTGCCACCGGAACCGGCCGTTCGTCCAGCCGCCGCGCGGTCGCCGTTCGGGCGCCGACCCGCCGCCGACCCGCCGCCGCGCGGCTACCGCTCGGCCGCCGCCCAGTTGCCGCTCAGTTGCCGCCGTGCCGGATCTCCTCCAGCACCGTCGCGCCCAGCTCGCGGATGATCAACTCCTGGCCGGAGAACGTCTCCTCCTTGAGTTCGGGGTCGTCCTCCTCCGGGATGTCGTCCTCCAGCGCGACCGACTGCGCCGGTCGCCCGGCCGGCGCCGCCGGTTGGGCCTGCACCGGCGGAGGCACCGGCGCGGCCGGCATCGCCGGGGGCGCGGCCATGGGCGCGGGCGCCGGTACGGGCGCCGGTGCAGCTGCCTGTGCGGGCGGCGCGGACGCCACCGGACGCGCCGGTGGCGCGCCCCAACCGCCGGTGGAGACGCCGGAGCCGCTGGGGCTGCTGCCGCCGGTGTTGCCCCCGCCGGTGCCGCCGGAGCCGCCCGACGGGTCGACGATGCACTCGATCCGCCAGTCCACGCCCAGCGCGTCCGCCAGCGCCTGGCGCAGCACGTCGTCGCTGTTGCTGCTGACGAAGCTGTCCCGGGCACCCGCGTTGATGAACGACACCTGGAGCACGCTGCCGTCGAACCCGGCCACCTGGCCGTTCTGGCTGAGCAGGATCCAGGTGAAGCGGCGACGGTTCTTCACCGCCTCCAGGATCTGCGGCCACATCTGCCGGACCTGCCCGGCCCCCTGCTGTGCGGCGCCCGACGGCTGCGCCCCGCCCGGTGCGGCGGCCGGGGCGGGGGCGGCGGGAGCCGGGGCGGCTACCGGGGCCACCTGGAGGGGCGCGGCTGCCTGCTGCACGGGCGGCGCCGCCACCGGCGCGGGCGCACCCCCGCCCGGGGAGAAGCTGCGCGGGATCGGCCACGCGCCCGGCGCCGGCCCGGCCGGCGCCGCGGGGGCGGGCGCGGGGGCCTGGACCGGGGGCGCCTGCACCGGAGCCACCTGCACCGGCTCCGTCGGCGCTGCGGCTGCCTGCATCGGGGCCGTCTGCATCGGAGGTGCCTGTACCGGAGCCGCCTGCATCGGAGGTGCCTGCATCGGGGCGGCGAACCCACCGGAGGCCGCCCGGCGCTCCAGCTTGTCCAGCCGCGCCTGCAACGACAGCTCGTCGCTGTACGCACCCGGCAGCATCACCCGGGCACAGATCAGCTCCAGTTGCAGCCGGGGCGCCGCGTTCCCGCGCATCTCGGTCAGCCCGGTGTTGACGATGTCCGCCGCCCGGCTGAGTTCGGCCGCCCCGAACGCGTCCGCCTGCGCCTGCATCACCGCGACCCGGTCCGCCGGGGCGTCGATCAGCCCCTTCTCCCCGGCGTCCGGCACCGTGGCCAGGATCACCAGGTCCCGCAGCCGCTCCAGCAGGTCCGTCACGAACCGGCGCGGGTCGTGCCCGCCCTCAACCACCCGGTCGATCACCTGGAACACCGTCGCCCCGTCCTGCACGGCGAAGGCGTCCACCACCTCGTCCAGCAGCGCGGAGTCCGTGTACCCGAGCAGCGCGGTCGCCATCTGGTACGTCACCCCGCCCTCGGTGGCGCCGGCGAGCAGCTGGTCCATCACCGACATCGAGTCGCGCACCGACCCGGCGCCGGCCCGGACCACCAGCGGGAAGACGGAGTCCTCGACCTGGATCTGCTCCCGGCCGCAGACCTCGGCCAGGTAGTCGCGCAGCGTGCCGGGCGGCACCAGCCGGAACGGGTAGTGGTGCGTGCGGGAGCGGATCGTCCCGATCACCTTCTCCGGCTCCGTGGTCGCGAAGATGAACTTGAGGTGCTCCGGCGGCTCCTCCACCACCTTCAGCAGCGCGTTGAAGCCGGCCGAGGTCACCATGTGCGCCTCGTCGAGGATGAAGATCTTGTACCTGCTGTGCACCGGTGCGAAGAACGCCCGCTCCCGCAGCTCACGGGCATCGTCGACACCACCGTGCGAGGCGGCGTCGATCTCGATCACGTCGATCGAACCGGGGCCGCCCGTCGCCAGGTCCCGACAGGACTGGCACTCACCGCACGGGGTCGGCGTCGGCCCCTGCTCGCAGTTCAGGCAGCGGGCCAGGATGCGCGCGCTCGTCGTCTTCCCGCAGCCGCGCGGGCCGCTGAACAGGTAGGCGTGGTTGACCCTGTTGTTGCGCAGGGCCTGCTGGAGCGGAGCGGTCACGTGCTCCTGCCCGATGACCTCGGCGAAAGTCTCGGGGCGATAGCGGCGGTACAGGGCTAGGGACACACCACCGACGATATCGGGACGAGCCGACAAACGCGTCGCCCCTCGACCGGGCCCCATCCGGCCCCGGGAACGCAAAGACCCCCCGCGCACCCGCCAGAGCCCTCCTACCCTTGCTGCCTTCCGGCCCTGGGGGGGTTCAGAGAGATAACGCCACACGAGGGGCTGAGCCCCACAGTACCGGATCCCCGGCCCCCACCTCCACCACCCCGCCCTCTCCACCCCGCTCCGCGATCCGCAGGCCACACCCCTGGACCACCCTCGACATACGTGGTCGCAACCACCCCCGAACATGTACTAAGCTCTCCCACGGAGGATTCGCCTAGAGGCCTAGGGCGCACGCTTGGAAAGCGTGTTGGGAGCAATCCCTCACGAGTTCGAATCTCGTATCCTCCGCACCCGCCCGCCAGGGCAAACGTAAGGCCCCGACCGCAGTGCGGTCGGGGCCTTCGTCGTTCCGTGGTTGCAGATTCGGTTCAGGTCACCCGATCAGGCACTGTCATCAGCATCGATCAGGAGCCGCTGGGCGGCATCGCGGTGTTGCCGCGAGCCGGCGGAGCCCAGAGCGAACTTCTGGCCGAGGTCACTCGAACCTCTGGTTCCGAAGGGCACCCGACACCTCACGTGCTGGGCGATACGGGGCTGTTGGTCTGCGGGGACCGATACCCGGCGGGCGCCGGCTGCGGGATGCGGGTACCGATGGCGACGGTGGGTAGTTGAGGCAGGCTGACGTGGACCTCCAGGCCCCCGTCGGGGTTCGGACGGGCGGTGACGGTCCCGGCATGGACCTGGGCGATGGAGCGGACGATGGACAGGCCCAGTCCGGCGCCCTGGGTGGAGCCGGTGCGAGCGGTGACGCCTCGCCGGAAGGGCTCGAACAGCTCGGGGAGGGTGTCCGCGGGCACGTAGGGTCCGCTGTTGTGGACGACCAGTCCACCGTGCGGGGATGTGCGGATCTGCAGCGCGCCGCCGCGGTGGTTGTGCCGGATCGCGTTCTGGACCAGGTTGGTCACGAGGTGGGTGAGCAGGACCGGGTCGCCCAGGACGCTGACCGGGTGCAGGTCCAGGTCGACCGTGACGCCGGAGGCGGTCGCGACGGACTCATGTTGGCGGGCCACCTCGGCGGCCACTTCGTCCAGCGCGACCGGTTCGCGGTGGGTGAGCCCTTGTTCGCCCTGGGCGAGGAGCAGCAGTCCGTCGATGAGGCGTTCGGCACGGCGGTTGGCGTCGAGGAGCTGCTGCCTGACCGTGTTGAGGCTGTCGGGTGAGGGGGAGGTGTCGGCGAGACCGATCTGGATGGCGGCGCGTTGGATGGTCAGGGGGGTGCGTAGTTCGTGGGAGGCGTTGGCGATGAAGCGCCGCTGACTGGAGAAGGCGTTGTGCAGCCGGTCAAGGAGGTCGTCGAAGGTGTCGGCGAGTTCCTTGAACTCGTCGCGGGGGCCGGTGAGGGCGATCCGTTCGTGCAGGTTCTCCCAGGACAGCCGCCGGGCGGTCGTGGTGATCGCGTGGACCGGTCGCAGGACGTGCCCGGCCATCCACCAGCCCAGCAGCATAGCGAGGAGCACCAGCAGGGCGAGTGCGATGCCGGAGACGGTCATTAGCTCCTGCAGCATTTCGTGCCTGTATCGCGCGATGGCGTCGGTCACCGCCCCCGGCACGATGTTCGGCGGCTGCACGGCCGAATGCTGCCATTGCCCGGGCAGCGAGGGGAGCGGTCCGACGACGGGGGGTCGGGAGCCGAGCGGTGTGCCCGCTTCGGTTCCGACGGACACGGTCCTAGCAGTGGCCGTGCGCTGCTGGAACCACAGGTAGATGACGGTGATCAGTAGCGTGCCGGCGAGGAAGAACAGTCCGCCGTACAGGGCGGTCAGGCGGACCCGTACGGTCGGCAGCAGGCGGCGTACCTTCCTGGGGTGGTCGGCCTGGACGGGCGGGTGGACGGGGTCGGGGTGCACGGGCGCCGCCTTCATATCCGGTAGCCGATGCCAGGCAGGGTCTCGATCATCGGGGGCTGTCCGAGTTTGCTGCGGAGCCTGGAGAGGGTGACACGGACGGCGTTGGTGAACGGGTCGGCGTTCTCGTCCCAGGCGCGTTCCAGCAGCTCCTCCGTGCTGACCGCCGCCCCCCTGGCCCGCAGCAGCACTTCGAGGACGGCGAACTCCTTGCGGGACAACGCCAGATAGCGGCCGTTCCGGTGGACCTGGCGGTTCGCGGCGTCGAGCACGAGGCCGCCCTTTTCCAGGATGGGCGGCAGTGCGGTCTGGGTGCGGCGGCCGAGCGCCTGGACTCGGGCGACCAGTTCGTCGTATTCGAAGGGCTTGGGCAGGTAGTCGTCGGCGCCCAGCCGCAGTCCTTGGACCCGGTCGGCCACCGTGCCGGCTGCGGTGAGCATGAGGATGCGGGTGCGGGCGCCTCTCCCGGTCAGCTCCCGGCAGATCTGGTCACCATGGACGCCGGGCAGGTCGCGGTCCAGCACGAGCACGTCGTAGTCGTTGACCGCCAGCCGCTGCTGGGCGCTGGGGCCGTCGTAGGCGATATCGACGGCCATCGCGTACGCGCGCAGACCCGCTGCCACCAGGTCGGCGAGCACGTGCTCGTCCTCGGCCACCAGTACGCGCATCGCTCGTTCCCTTCTTCCTGTCCGCGGGTCGCCGCCGGGCATATATCGGGCGCCGGCTTTCCCCTGCGCCAAGTGGTATCGCGTCGAATGTTTCTGCGGCATAACAGAAAACTGGAACGCCCATGAAATGCCGAGCCGCGTATTCCTTGGTGCCGAGGGCCGAATCCGGCCCTGGGACGAAGGGTACGAGAAGATGAAGATCAGCAGACTGATCCGGCCTGCTCCCACGCTGCGCACGCCTTCCAGGCTCCGGCGGGGGCTGGCCGGTGTGGGGATGGGAGTGGCGGCACTGGTGCTGGCCGGCTGCGGCGGCGGCCAGCACGGCGGCCCGAAGGTGGCCAGCCTCGGCAACGGCTCGCAAGCCGGGAGTTCGGCGAGTCCGTCTCCGGGGGCGGCGAAACCCGAGGACGCACAGTTGCAGTTCGCCCGCTGCATGCGCGACAAGGGCGTGGACGTGCCGGACCCGCAGGCGGGCGGTTCCGTCAGGCTCGGCGGTCCGGGCCAGGACCCGACCAAGGTGCAGGCGGCCCTGCAGGAGTGCCAGCACTTCCTCAGCGCCGGCGGTTCGAGCATGAACGACCCGAAGCGCAAGGACATGCTCACCAAGGTGGCCCAGTGCATGCGCGAGCACGGCGTGAACATGCAGGACCCGGACGGAAGCGGTCTGCGCGTCGAAGGAGATGTGGACCCGCAGACGATGGACGCGGCGAACAAGGCGTGCCAGTCGGTCATCATGTCGACGCCGGCCGGCTCTGCGCCCGGGAGCGGTGCGGGATGATCCACCGACAAGAGCAGGATGACGTGCCAATGAACCCTGACCACGGCGCAGCGGCCGGCCCCGGCACGGTCACCGGCCCACCCGACCCCGACCCGATCACCGCTGCCCTCCCGGTACCCGGCACGCCTGCCTCCGAGGCGGTGCGCCCTGGCCGGCGGGGAGGTCGCTGGCTGGTCGTCTGCACGGCGCTGGTCTTGGTGGCAGGCTGCGCCGCAGCGTACCTCGCGGTCCGCCCCACGGGAGACAAGCAGGTAGCCGGCACGGCCCGGCCGACGACAGCAGCGGTCACCAGAACCGACCTGGTGGAGCAGGACAAGGACGACGGGACGCTCGGCTTCGACGGCTCCTACACGATCACCGCGGGCTCCGGTTCCGGTTCCGGCACGGCGGGTGGCGGCCAGTCCAGGACGTCCGGTGCGTCGAACGCGGGTGCCAACGTGCTGACGTGGCTGCCCGCTCAGGGACAGACCATCGAGCGCGGCCAGCAGGTCTACCGCGTGAATGACAAGCCGGTTCCGCTGCTGTACGGGTCGGTCCCGTCCTGGCGCGACCTGAACGTGGGCGTGTCCGACGGTGCGGACGTGCAGGAGCTGAAGGAGAATCTCAAGGCCCTCGGCTACGGCAGCGACCTGGCCGACGACAAGCACTTCAGCGATGCCACCGCCCAGGCGGTCAAGAGCTGGCAGAAGGCTCAGGGGCGGTCGCAGACCGGCACGGTCGCGCTCGGGGATGTCGTGGTGGAGCCCACCGCGATCCGGGTCGCCTCCGTCACCGGGACGGTCGGCGCCCCCGCTTCCGGCGCGGTGCTGAGCGCCACCGGTACGGACCGGGTGGTCAGCGTGAACCTGGCGACCGGAAAGGTGGCCTCGGCCAAGCAGGGAGCGGCCGTGCAGGTACAGCTGCCCGGCGGCACGACGACCTCAGGTCACATCAGCGACGTCGGCACCGTCGCCACAGCCCCCGACAACGCCGGCAGCGCGGGCCCGGCAGGCAACAACCGGGCCGGCTCCGGCACCGACAACGTCACCATCAAGGTGAAGGTCACGCTCGACCAACCCGCGGACGTGGGCAGACTCGACGGGGCACCGGTCACGGTGCTGTTCACCAGCGACGAGCACAAGAACGTGCTGGCCGTACCGGTGACGTCGCTGCTGGCCACCGTGCAGGGCACCTACGCCGTCCAGGTCGTGGCCGACGACGGCACCACCCGCCTGGTGCCCGTCACGCTCGGCATCTTCGCCGGTGGCAACGTGGAGGTCATCAGCCCGGACCTGCACGAAGGCATGAAAGTGGAGGTCCCCTCCTCATGATCCCCGTCATCGAACTCGACGGCGCCGGCAAGTCCTACCCCGGGGGCGTACAGGCACTGCGCGAGGTCTCCTTGCGGGTATGGCCCGGCGAGCTGCTGGCCGTCGTCGGCCCCTCCGGGTCCGGCAAGTCGACGATGCTGCAGCTCATGGGAACCCTGGACCGGCCAACCGCGGGACACGTCAGGGTGATGGGCCACAACGCCGCCCGCCTGACCGACCGTCAGCTGTCAGCCGTGCGCTCCCGCTGGATCGGCTTCGTCTTCCAGCAGTTCTTCCTCACTCCGCACCTGAGCGCGGTGGAGAACGTCGCCACCGGGCTGCTCTACCACGGCGTGCCACGACGCCGCCGCCGCTCCCTCGCTGCCGAGGCGCTGGGACGCGTGGGCCTGGGCCACCGGCTCGCCCACCGGCCCCACGAACTCTCCGGCGGTGAACGCCAGCGCGTGGCCATCGCCCGCGCCCTGGTGGGGCGGCCCGCGATCGTACTCGCCGACGAGCCCACCGGAGCGCTGGACTCCGCCTCCGGCACCCAGGTGATGCGGCTGCTGCACGAGCTCAACGCCGACGGCACCACCATCGCCGTCATCACCCACGACCAGTCCATCGCCCGATCGCTGCCCCGCCGGGTCGAGATCCTCGACGGCCGCATTCGCTACGACAGCGAACCACTCGACCCGATGACAGCCCCGGCGGCACTGCCCCCGCCGCGCTACGAGGCCAGGGAGGCGACGTGAACGCCGCACCGTCCCGGACCGGGGCACCCGCCCCACTACCGGCGTCCGGCCGCCTCAGCCCCGGCGACGTCATCCGTGTCGGACTGGTCGGAGTCCGCGGGCGCCCGCTGCGCGCGTGCCTGTCCGCCCTCGGCATCGCGATCGGCATCGCCGCGATGGTCGCCATCCTCGGCATCACCGCCGGCAGTCAGGCCCAGATCGAAGCCCAGATCGCCAAGGTCGGCACCAACCTGCTCACCGCCACCACCGGACATGACCTGTTCGGAACCAAGTCCGAACTGCCCACGGAATCCGCGACCATGGTGAGCCGGATCGCACCCGTGCGCCAGGTCTCCGCCGTGGGCACGGTTTCCAACGCCACCGTGCACCGCAACGACAAGACCGACCAGCGCGACACCGCCGGCATCGCCGTCCAGGGCACCCGGCTCGACCTGCCCGCCACCATCGGCGCCACGATCGCCAAGGGCACCTGGCTCAACGCGGCCACCGAGCAATACCCCGCAGTCGTCCTCGGCTCCGTCGCCGCCGACCGGCTCGGTGTCCACAGCCCCGGCACCCCCGTCTACCTGGGCGGCCAGTGGTTCACCGTCGCTGGCATCCTGAGCCCCGTCACCCTCGCCCCCGAGATCGACCGCTCCGCCCTGATCGGCTGGGACGCCGCCGCCAAGATCGGCTTCGACGGACACCCGACCACCATCTACGTACGCTCCGCCGACGAGGCGGTCAACGACGTGCACGACGTTCTCGCACAGACGGTCAACCCGCAGCACCCCGACCAGGTGAACATCAGCCGCCCCTCCGACGCCCTCACCACCGCGCTCGCCGTCAAGAACACCTTCAAGCTGATGTTCCTCGGGCTGGGAGCGATCGCCCTGCTGGTCGGAGGTATCGGAGTCGCCAACACCATGGTCATCTCCGTGCTCGAACGACGAGCCGAGATCGGCCTGCGCCGGGCCATCGGAGCCGGCCGCGGCCAGATCAAGCTGCAGTTCCTCACCGAATCCGTGGCCCTCTCCGCCCTCGGTGGCATCAGCGGCGTGGTCATCGGTCTGGCCGTCAGCGTCGGCTGGGCACTCAACCAGAACTGGCCCGTCACCATCCCCACCCAAGCCGTCCTCGCCGGCGTAGGGGCCGCCGTCACCATCGGAGCCCTCGCCGGCCTCTACCCGGCAACCCGCGCTGCCCGCACCTCCCCCGCCGAAGCACTCGCATCCAGCTGACCACCACCGTTCACCACACCCGGTGCTCCTCACGCGGACAAGCAACTCCCCGGTCTCAGTTCTGGTCTCATTCACCACCGTCCGGCCAGGTTCAACGACTGGTCAACAACCACCTCCGCCGCAGGTCAGCACCGGTACGGACGCCGGTGAACTGCATTCGAGAGAATTGGAAAGCGTGTTGGGAGCAATCCCTCACGAGTTCGAATCTCGTATCCTCCGCCTCTGCCAGCCATGGCAGCTCGAAGGCCCCGACCGCCCAGCGGTCGGGGCCTTCGTCGTTCCGTGGCTGCGGCTTCCGAGACCCGCCGGGGAACGGCTGACTGCACAGCCGCGTCCGGCCGGCGGGCTCCCCGGCCGGGCCACTGCAATCACGCCCGCCGCCGAGCTCGACCACGGCGGGCTTCACGCCCTCGCCGCGGCGGTCGCGCGCTCCCGCCGAGCGCCTCGACCACCTCGGGCGGAACTTCCAATCCCCGCATGGCCTCGGGCGGCTCGACGAGGGTGCGAAACCTCACGACGTGCTCCCCTACTCCGCGTAGGGCTGGTCGGTTCCCTGGGCGCTGTGGCCGAGGCTCCAGACGTAGCCGTCCGGGTCGGCGAAGGTGCCTCCGTACCCGCCCCACGGCAGGGCGCCGGCGGGCTTGAGGATCGTGGCGCCGGCCTTCCGGGCCTCCGCCATCACCTCGTCGACCCGCGTCTCACTGCGGACGACGTAGGTGAGGACCAGCCCGCTGAAGCCGCTGCCGTCCGTGCTGGTGCCCACCTGGTCCGCAAGGCCCGCTGTGGGTCGGGCGGGAGTCAGGACGGCGTGGGGCGAGCTACGCCGCGGTCTCCCAGGCGAAGCCGTCCGGGTCGGTGAAGGTGTCGGCGGTGTTCCCGAGGGCGATGCGGTGCGAGCCGGTGCCGTCGGCGGGGACGCCGAGGTCCTTGGCCAGGGCGCGGCGCTTGTACAGCGCCAGCTTGACCTCACCGGCCCGGCCCGGGGTGAACTCGGCGTACTTGCCGCCGAAGCTCTTGGCCACGGTCAGGCCCCGCTCGACGTAGAACTGCTTGGTGGCCTTCACGTCCTCGACGCCGATCAGCAGGACGACCTCGTCGATCTCGCGGGTGGCGGGGCCGGTGTCCTTCTTCGCCGAGGTCGCGATCTTCCAGATCGTCCCGTCCGGGGCCTGGACGACGCCGCCGTAGCCCCACAGCGACTTCGCGGCGGGCTTCAGCACCGTGGCGCCCGCCTCCACCGCCGCGGCGACGAAGCCGTCGACGGTGGCCGGCCCGGACACCGTGAGCGCCAGGGTGAAGCCGCGGAACCCGGTGGAGTGGGCCTCGGACGCCCGCAGGCGTACGTACGCGTCCACGCCGAAGGCGGTGTAGAAGCGGTGGGCGGCCTCGGGATCGGCCACCTCCAGGACGACGGACGCGAGGGACATGCGGGCTGCGGTGGAAGCGGTGGTTGCCATGACCATCACGCTAGGGGCTGCGCGGCGGCCGGGGCTTCTCGATTCCTGACCGGTCTCGCGACCTGCTTCGCCACGCACGCCGGCATCCCCACCACCGTGATCGGCGCGCCCGCGCCACCGGCCGCACCGGCGGCGTCGGCGTCGGCATCGTCGGCGGCCACATCCAGCGCCTGGCGCCGGAAAGCCCCGGGCGGCATGCCGACCAGCTCGGTGAAGCGGGTGGTGAACGTGCCCAGCGACGCACAGCCGACCGCGAAGCAGACCTCGGTGACGCTGAGGTCGCCCCGCCGCAGCAGCGCCGTCGCCCGCTCGATGCGACGCGTCATCAGGTACGAGTACGGCGACTCGCCGTAGGCGGCCCGGAACTGCCGGCTCAGGTGCCCGGCGGACATGTGCACTTCGTGGGCGAGCGCCTCCACGTTCAGCGGCTGCGCGTACTCCCTGTCGATCCGGTCGCGGACGCGGCGCAGCCGCGCGAGATCCGCCAGGCGCTGCGCCTGGACGCGTGCGCGCCGCCATTCGGACTTGCACATGAGAGCCCTCCCCTTTGTCGTTTCGTCTGCCGATGCCATCGACGTCTTCGAGCGCCCGGAGTGCGGACCGGCCCGTCGGACCCGACCCGCCGGACGGCGGCGAGACGGAGTCCGGGCTCACGGCCGGTTCGACGAGGCTCGGCGTACGCGGCTCTGGCGGGTGGCCGGCAGGGCAGGCACGTCCGCCTTGGTGCGGCGCCGCGTTCCTCACTGCGCCGCCGCGCTCCTCATCAGGTGGTCGCGTTCCTCATCGGGCGGTCGCGATGGCGGCCCGCATGGCCGCACCGGTACCCGCGGGGCTCAGCGCAGCTCCTGGATGCGGACCAGGTTGCCCGCGGGGTCGCGGAAGGCGCAGTCGCGCACCCCGTACGGCTGGTCGGTCGGCTCCTGGACGACCTCGGTGTCACCGGCCTGCACCTTCTCGAACGTGGCGTCGAGGTCCGGGGTGGCGAGCAGGATCCAGCCGTAGGTGCCCTTGGCCATCATCTCGGTGATCATGCGCCGCTCGTCCTCGGTGATCCCGGGATCGGCAGCGGGCGGCGCCAGAAGGATCGACGTGCCGGGCTGGCCGACCGGGCCGACCGTGATCCAGCGCATCCGGCCCTGCCCGACATCGCTGCGGACCTCGAAGCCGAGGACGTCGCGGTAGAAGGCGAGCGACGCGTCCGGGTCGTCGTGCGGGAGAGCAGTCGTGTGAATGGTGATGTCCATAGTGGGCAGGCTAGACGCGGCTCCGTGGGCTGCGCTTCTCGAATCCTGCTCGATTCCCGCTCGATCCGGACGCGTCGGGACGTTCGCAGGCATGGCACCCCTGAAGCGCATGCTTTCCGCGACAGCGCACCCGACGTCCCGTCAGCGGCCCTCCAGCGGCAGAGGGGAGGCTCAGTGGGAGCAATCCCTCACGAGTTCGAATCCCGGCTCTTCGGACTGCCTTCTCCCCGCGCGTGTCCCGGATCACAGGGCGGCTCACCCGGCGGGCGAAATGCCCCGGGCGCCGGAACGGTTGGCAGCTGCAGGCATTCAATGCACGTGCAGATACCGTCTGGTAACGAGGAAGATCCATGACCATCACCGCGTCCTCCGCCTCCCGCGCGGCCGAGATCCTCTCCCGGCCCGTCGCGCTGAACGGGCTGACCGTCCCGAACCGCATCGTGATGGCGCCGATGACGCGCATGTTCTCCCCGGGCGGCGTCCCGGGCGAGGACGTGCAGGCGTACTACGCCCGGCGGGCCGCCGCGGGTGTGGGCCTGATCCTCACGGAGGGGACCTACGTCGGCCACGAGTCGGCCGGGCAGAGTGACCGGGTGCCGCGGTTCCACGGCGAGGAGCAGCTGGCGGGCTGGGCGAAGGTCGCCGAGGCGGTCCACGCGGCCGGCGGGACGATCGTGCCGCAGCTGTGGCACATCGGCATGGTGCGCAAGCAGGGCGAGCCGCCCTTCGCCGACGCCCCCGCCGTCGGCCCCTCCGGCCTGCGCGTGGACGGCACCGAGGGCACCGGCAGGGCGATGACCCGGGGTGACCTGGACGACGTCATCGGCGCCTTCGCCGAGGCCGCCGCGGCCGCCGAGCGCACCGGCTTCGACGGCGTCGAGCTGCACGGCGCCCACGGCTACCTCCTCGACCAGTTCCTGTGGGCGGGGACGAACCGACGGACCGACGCCTACGGCGGCGACCACGTCGACCGCACGAAGTTCGCGGCCGAGATCGTGGCCGCCGTCCGCGAGGTCGTCTCGCCCGACTTCCCGGTGATCTTCCGCTACTCGCAGTGGAAGCAGGAGGTCTACGACGCCAGGCTCGCCGAGACCCCGGAGGAGCTGGAGGCGGTCCTGGCTCCGCTCGCCGCGGCCGGCGTCGACGTCTTCCACGCCTCCACCCGCCGCTACTGGCAGCCGGAGTTCGAGGGTTCGGACCTCAACCTGGCGGGCTGGACGAAGAAGCTCACCGGCCGGCCCACCATCACCGTCGGCTCGGTCGGCCTCGACGGCGACTTCCTCCGCGCCTTCGCGGGCGAGGGCGCCCCGGTCCAGGGCATCGACGACCTCCTCGACCGCCTGGAGCGCGACGAGTTCGACCTGGTCGCCGTCGGTCGCGCTCTGCTCCAGGACCCGCAGTGGGCGGCGAAGGTGCTGTCGGGCCGGTTCGACGAGCTGAAGCCGTACGACCCGGCGGCCCTGAAGACCCTGAGCTAGGGGCCCCACGCCGAGGGGGGAACGCCGCAGGCGGAAGGCCCGGACCGTTGCGACGGTCCGGGCCTTCGTCGTCTCACGGGTGGTGCGGTGCCCCCGGCGGGCGACGGGCGACGGCGGGTCAGCGGGCCGCGGCGTCCGTACCTCGGGAGCCGCGGAGGAGGAGCCAGCCGGCGAGGGAGAGCTCCCAGACGAAGACCGGCAGGGCCGCGGCCGCACCGGGACCGGAGAGCTGCCCGTAGACCCCGAACCACACGGCCACGGCGGAGGCGCAGATCAACGGCCCGCCCACCAGCCCCAGGGCGGTGATCGCGCGCGGCACGACCCGGGCCCGGTGGAGGAGCAGCGCCAGCAGCAGGGTGTTGACGCCGAGGATCAGGTTGGGGCCGAGCAGGAACGTCCAGTCGTGGACCGCGACGAGCGCCCTGGCCACCGTGGCGGAGGCACCGGCGTCCGACGGCGCCGCGTCCCGGCGGAGCGTCACCACCGCGAGCACCGCGACCAGGCCGAGGACGATCACGACCGCCTCCAGCACCCGGGCGCAGACGTAGCCGAGGGCGATCCCCTCGTGCTGCCGCCGCAGCATCGGGAAGAGCGTCACCCCGGTGCCCACCACCGCCAGGGCCAGCACCACCTCGCACAGCGCCCCGAGCAGCACCCGGTTGTCGGCGCCCGCGCCGAGCACGTAGTCCGCGCCGTCCAGCACCGGGCCGTACAGCGCCACCCCGGCGATGGCGGCGACCTCGGTCACCAGGAACAGCACGCCCGCCGCGATGCCGTTGCGTCTGTCTGCGTTCATCCGGAGCTCCCCACCCAATCGAGGTGTACGGCGTACACCTGGTGATGACCATAGGCGTACGCCGTACACTCGTCAAGATGAACCAGTCAGCGGACGGAACGCGGCGGGCGCCGCTCAGCCGGGAACGTGTCCTGCGCGCGGCGGTGGCGTTCGCCGACGGCGCCGGGACGGACGCGATCAGCATGCGCAAGCTCGCCCAGGAGCTGGGCGTGGTGCCGATGGCGCTCTACAAGCACGTGGCCAACAAGGACGAACTCCTCGACGGCATGGTGGATCTGGTCGTCGGCGAGATCGGCCCGCCCGGCGCGGGCGAGTGGCGGCTCACGATGCGCGCGCACATCCTCGCCGCGCGCCGGGTCCTGCTGCGCCACCCCTGGGCCGCCGGTGTGATCCAGTCCCGCACCAGCCCGACCCCGGCCGTGCTCGGCCACCTCGACTCCATGGCCCGCCTGTTCCGGACCGGCGGCTTCTCCGTCGCCCTCACCCACCACGCGATGCACGCCATGGGCAGCCGCCTGCTGGGCTTCAGCCAGGAACTGTTCGACGACACCGCCGCCGACCCCGACCCGGCACTCCTCCAGCAACTGGCGCGCGCCTACCCCCACATCGCGGAACTGGCCGGAGCCGTCGGACACGACGCGGCCTCGACCGTCGGCAACTGCGACGACCAGGCCGAGTTCGAGTTCGCACTGGACCTGCTCCTGGACGGACTCGACCGCCTGAGGGCAGCCGAGGGACTCGGCCACGGTACGTAGCCCCGCTCGCCGGTCGTGGGATGCCCTCCGGACGGGCGGGTGGGCGGTGGGCGGGCGATGATGGAAGCCCCGGAAGCGCGGCGTTCGAGGCTCGGTATGGCGGTGTGGCACGTTCGGGACTTCACTCCGGACGATCTCGAAGCGGTGGTGCGGCTCGACGGTGAGAGCGCCACCACGGACCGGCCCGCCGTCTTCCGGCTCTCGGAACTCGTCGCCGCGCTGCAGGCGCAGAATCCGAGCGTCGTCGCGGTGGCCGACGGACACCTGGTGGGCGCGGCGGTGGGTCGGGTGGACGGGGGCCGGGCCTGGGTGCTGCGGATCGCGCTGCACCCCGCCTGGCGGAACCTGGGCCTGGGAACGGCACTGCTGTCCGCCCTGGAGCACCGGTTGCAGGACGCCGGGGCCAGGGTGGTCGCGGCCCTGTTGCCCGAGGAGGAGACCGGCGCCGCGGCCCTGGGCAACTCCGGGTTCCGCCCCCACCGCGGGCTGACGTACTTCGAGAAGCCGGAGGCGGTGAGCGCCCAGGGCGCGACGCTGCTGGCGACGCTGGGCGCGGTGGTGCCCGAGGCCCGCCTCTGGGGGCAGCTCACGGGGATGGCCGACGAGAAGCGGCTCATCGAACGGCGGCTGGTGCTGCCGCTCGCCAACCCCGAACTCGCGGACGCCCACGGGGTGGAGCCGCCGCGCGCGGTGGTGCTGTTCGGCCCCCCGGGCACGGGCAAGAGCACCTTCGCCAAGGCCGTCGCCGGCCGGCTGGGCTGGCCGTTCGTCGAGCTCTTCCCCTCCCGGCTCGCGCTGGAGGACGGGCTCGCCACGGGGCTCGGCCGGCGCTTCGAGGAGATGGCGCAGCTGGACCACGTGCTGGTCTTCATCGACGAGGTCGAGGAGGTCGCGGGCACCCGCAACCTCGCCGACCCCGCGTCGGTCGGCGTGGTCAACGAGCTCCTCAAGTCGATCGTGCGGTTCCGCGACCGGGAGGGCCGGCTGCTCGTCTGCGCCACCAATTCGGTGGCCGCCCTGGACCCGGCGTTCCTGCGCCACGGCCGCTTCGACTACGTCCTGCCGGTGGGGCCGCCGGACCACGAGGCCCGCACCGCCCTCTGGGTCGGTTACACGGCCAGGACGGGCACGGCGGCCGACACGGCCGCCCTGGCCGACGCCAGCAGCGGCTTCACCCCCGCCGACATCAGGCAGGTCGCCATGGCGGTCGCCCAGGCCGTCTTCGAACACACCCTCGACACGGGGGAACGGACCGAGCCCGACACCGAGGACTACCTGGACGCCATCCGGCGCACCCGGCCGACCGTGACCGAGGAGATGGCCCGGGAGTTCGCCGACCAGGCCATCCGCTACGGACGCACCTGAGGCCGGCCGCCCGGTGGGACCGGCCGGGGCGCTCCGGCGCCCTCAGGCGGCCCGGGCGGTGCGGCGGTAGCTGCCGGGCGGTTGGCCGTACTCCCGCTTGAAGGCCTTGGCGAAGGCGTACTCGGAGCCGTAGCCGGTCCGGGCCGCGACCGTGGTCAGCGGCGCCTCGGACTCGCGCAGGAGGGTGGCGGCGGTGGTCAGGCGCCAGCGGGTCAGGTAGGCCATCGGCGGTTCGCCGACGAGCGTGGTGAAGCGACGCGCGAAGGCCGCGCGGGACAACCCGGCCCGGCCGGCCAGGGCTTCGACGGTCCACGGCGCCGACGGGTCCTCGTGGATGGCGGCCAGTGCCGGGGCGACGGCGGAGTCGCCGAGCGCGGCGGCCCAGCCGGCGGCGGCCGCGGGCGGCTGGTCCTCGAACCAGGCGCGCAGGATGTAGAGGAGCAGCGAGTCGATCAGCGCCGGGACGATGCCGGCCGATCCGATCCTGGGCTTCTCCAGTTCGGTGCCGAGGAGTTGGACCGCCGCACTCAGCTCGGGGTGGCGGCCGTGCCGGGTGGGCAGGTGGACGACCTCGGGCAGTTGGCGGACCAGCGGGTGCGGACGGCCCTGGTCCAGGTGGTAGTTGCCGCACAGCAGGCTGGTGCGGGGGCCGTCGCCGCCGAGGGTGACCAGGCCGATCGGCGACCCCGGCCGGTACTGGTCGGGCCGCTCCTCCTCGGCCGGGGTGGTGGGATGGTCGGCGAGGATGTGACCGCGGCCGTCTCGCAGGAAGACCACGTCGCCGGGGCTGAGCGCGATCGGCTCCGCGCCGGGCGCGTCCTCCAGCGGGACCAGCCAGCACGTCCCGTACAGCACCACGTGGAACCCGGCGCCGGCGACCGGGGGGAGGCGCAGGCCCCAGGGGGCGCGGCCCTCGGTGCGTACGGACGTGGGCTGGCCCGTCCGCATCGAGCTCAGCGCCTCGGTCAGGATGTCCAACGCCTTCCCCCCGCTTCCCCGCACGTCCGACGCGTTCGGCCTTCCACCTTAGGGCCGCCCTCAGGCGACGGTCAGGACGACCTTGCCCTGCACCCGGCCGGACCCGACCAGCTCATGGGCCTTGGCGGCCTCGGTCAGCGGGAAGGTCTCGCTGACGTGCGGGCGGATGCGGCCCGCGTCGACGAGTGCGGCGATGGCCTCCAGCGAGGCGTAGTCGGGCTCGACCGAGACGCCCGCGAAGTGCCGGCCGGCGGCCTCGATCCGGGCGGCGAGCTCCTGGTTCCAGTGCTCCATGATGCTGACCAGGGTGCCGCCGGGGCGCAGGACCGCCAGGGCACGGTCGCCCTCGGACGAGGAGTCGAAGACGACGTCGACGTCGCGGACGGCCTCGGTGTAGTCGGTGGTCCGGTAGTCGATCACCTCGTCGGCGCCCAGGCCGCGCACGAAGGCGTGCTTGGCCTCGCTCGCCAGGGCGATGACGTGGGCGCCGCGGGCCTTCGCGATCTGCACGGCGAAGTGGCCGACGCCGCCGGCCGCGCGGTGGACCAGCACCCGCTGCCCCTCGCTCACCCGCGCCGCGTCCACCAGCCCCTGCCAGGCGGTGAGGGCGGCGAGCGGAACGGCGGCGGCGTGCACGTGGTCGAGCGTCGCGGGCTTGCGGGCCACCTGGCGCGAGGGGACGGCGACGTACTCGGCGTAGCCGGTGGCGGCGCGGGGGAAGAACGGCATGCCGTAGACCTCGTCGCCCGGCTTGAACCGGGCCCCCGGACCGGCCTCCTCGACGACGCCCGAGATGTCCCAGCCGACGCCGAACGGCGGCTCGCCGAGCAGCGGGTAGGCGCCCGAACGGACGGCCACGTCCACCGGGTTGACGGCACTCGCGTGGACCCGGACCAGGACCTCGCCGCCGAGCGGGGTCGGGCGCTCGATCTCGACGGTCTCCAGAACCTCGGGGCCGCCGAAGGACTGCTGGGTGACTGCGCGCATGGGAGGACTGCCTTCCTGGCTCGTCCGGCCCTCGTTCGGCCGGTTCCTGTTGTCCCCAACCCTAGGAAGATCCAACGAGCCGATGAATATCCTCCAGTCTTCGGAAGATGTCCCAGCGTCTTGCGGCGCGGGTTGCTCGCTCCTGCGGCGCGCCGCCCGGGAGTCCGGGCGGCGCCGCGTTCCGTGCCGCGCCCTCGCGTTGCCCTCGCCAGGCGCTCGCATTGCCCTCGCGTTGCCTCGCCCGGCGCTCGCCGCGCCCTCGCCGGGCGCTACGGGGCGAAGGCGTCGAGGGCGGTGTCCGCCGCCTCCAGCGCGGCCTCACCCACCGCCAGGGAGTCGTAGACGAAGTGGACGGAGGCGTCCTTGATCCCGCAGTAGCCGGAGATCCCCTCCCCCAGGGTGCGGGCGACCACCGCGTCCCAGCCCCGCTCCACGAACGCCTCCCGCTCGTAACTGGCCAGGCTGATCCAGAGCATCCGCTTCCCCTTCAGCCGGGAGCGGCCGCTGCCGTAGGCGAACCCGTGGTTCCACACCCGGTCGACCCAGCCCTTGAGGATCGCCGGCAGGCCGAACCACCAGAGCGGGAAGACCACCACGATCACGTCGGCCGCCTCGATCCGCCGCATGTGGGCGTGGACCTCGGCGGAGTACTCCTTGTCGAGGTCGGCCCAGTCCGGCTCGTCCGCCGGACCCGTCCGGGGGTCGAAGCCCTCGGCGTGCAGGTCGAGGAGGTCGACGGTGAGGCCGTCGGCGACCAGCCGTGCCTCGGCACGACGGGCCACCTGCGCGGTGAGGGAGTCCGTGCGCGGGTGGGCGAGGACCAGCAGGGCGTGCCGGCCGGGAGCGGCCCGGGCCGCGGTGGGCCCGTCGGTCGTCGCCGCGCCGGTCGCCCCTACACCGGTCAGTGCTGCGTCAGTCAGTGCTGCGCCGGTCAGTGCCGCGTCGGTCATCGCTGCGCCCCCAGCCGGACCAGCATCTTGCCGGTGTTGGCGCCGCGCAGCACGCCGAGGAGGGCCTCGGGCGCCTGCGCGATGCCCTCGACGACGGTCTGCTCGGTGTGCAGCGAGCCGTCGGCCAGCCAGCCCGCGGCCTTGCCGGTCCACTCCGGGAAGAGGTCGAAGTGGCTGCTGACGAGCATGCCGCGCAGCGTCACCTCCCTGGCCGCCACCTGGAAGAGGTTGTCGGGACCGGGCGCCCGTTCGGTGGCGTTGTACCCGCTGATCGCCCCGACCAGGGCGATCCGGCCACCGGTGCGCATCGCGCCGACGGCCGCCTGGAGGTGGTCGCCGCCCACCGCGTCCAGGTAGACGTCGATGCCCTCGGGAGCGGCCTCGGCGAGCTGCTCGGCGAGGTTGCCCCGGCGGTGGTCGACGGCCGCGTCGAAACCGAAGACGTCGAGGAGCTTCTTGGTCTTGTCGGGGCCTCCCGCCGAACCGATCACCCGCGACGCGCCCAGTTTCCGGGCCAGTTGGCCGGCCACGCTGCCGACCGCGCCGGCCGCCGCGGAGACCAGGACGACGTCGCCCTCGTGCACCGGGGCGGTCCTGGTCAGGGCCGCGTAGGCGGTCAGCCCGGTGGTGCCGAGTGCGCCGAGGTAGGCCTCCGGCGCGGCGGCGGAGACGTCGACGACGGTGGCCGCCGCGGCGTCCAGGACGGCGTACTCGCGCCAGCCGAGGAAGTGCGAGACGGTCGCGCCGACCGGAACGGCCGCGGACCGGGAGGCGATCACCTCGCCGATCGCGCTCCCCTCCAGAGCCGCGCCGAGGGCGAAGGGCGGGATGTACGAGGGCGCGTCGTCCATCCGGCCGCGCATGTACGGGTCCACCGACATCCAGGTGTTCCGGACCACGATCTGGCCCTCGCCCGGCTCCGGGGCCTCGGTGGCGACCAGTTCGAAGTTCGCGGCGGACGGCTCGCCGACGGGGCGCGAGGCGAGGCGGATCTCCTGGGACACGGTCATGGTGCTGTCCTCCGTGGGTCGTTGTGCGGTGGTGATCGGTCGTGCTGACGAGGACTACGGTGCCCGGCCCCGCGCACGGGCCGCCGACGGTCCACGCACGGCCGCCGACGGCCGCCGACGGTCCGCGCACGGGCACCGGTTAGCGTGACGGCATGCGTTTCGAGGTGCTGGGCCCGATGACGGTACGGACGGAGAGCGGGGACGTCGTCCCCGTACCCGAGGCGAAGGTCCGTGCGCTGCTCGCCGATCTGCTGGTGCACCACGGGCGTCCGGTACCGGTGGACCGGCTGATCGACGACCTGTGGGGCGAGGCCCTGCCGGGCAATCCCGAGAACACCCTGCAGACCAAGGTCTCGCAGTTGCGCCGCACCCTGGCGAAGGCCGAGGACGGCGCCCGGGCGCTGGTGGAGTACGGCCCCGCGGGGTACGCCCTACGGGTGGCCGAGGAGGCCGTGGACGCCGGCCGGTTCGCCCGGCTGACCGCCCGGTCGCGGGCGGAGCACGATCCGCGGGAGCGGGCCGCGCTGCTCTCGGACGCGCTCGGGCTCTGGCGCGGCGCGGCGTTCGCCGACTTCCGGGACGCCGCGTTCGCCCGGGCCGCGATCGCCGGTCTGGAGGAGCAGCGGCTCACCGCCCTGGAGGACCTCGCCGAACTCCGTCTGGAGCTCGGCGAACACACCCTGCTCGCCGATGAATTGGGACTGCCGGCGGAGGAGAACCCGCTGCGTCAGCGGTTGCAGGCCGCCCGGATGCGGGCGCTGTACCGGGCCGGGCGGCAGAGCGAGGCGCTGGAGGTCTACCGCGAGCTGGAGCGGCGGTTCGCCGAGGACCTGGGGCTCGACCCGGGCGCCGAACTCGCCGCGCTCCACGGGGCGATCCTGCGGCAGGACCCTGCGCTGGACCCCGGCCCGGGCCCCGTCGTCAGCGCCGCCGTCCCGCCCGCCGCCGCCGACGCCCTCACCGCCGCGCCCGCCGCTGCCACCGCCCCGGGCGCCTCCCGGCCGCGCACCAACGTGCCCGCACCGGCGAGTTCACTGATCGGACGGCAGGACGCCGTCGACCGGGTGTGCGCACTGGTCGGGGCGGGCCGGCTGGTCACCCTCACCGGACCGGGCGGGGTCGGGAAGACCCGGCTCGCCCTGGCCGCGGCCACCCGGCTGGCCCGGGCGGACGCGACCGCCGCCGGACCGCTCTGCCCCGACGGCGTCTGGTTCGTCGAACTCGCGGGCACCGGCGGCGCGGTGGCGGAGACGGTGGCCGCCGCCCTCGGCATGCGCGACGACGACGCCCGGGACCTCCGCCCCGCCGACACCGCCGAGGACGGACTCGCCGACACCCTCGCGGCGAAGCGGCTGCTGCTCGTCCTCGACAACTGCGAACACGTCATCGGCCCGGTCGCCGCGCTCGCCGACCGACTGCTGCGCCGGGCGCCGGGGCTGCGCGTCCTCGCCACCAGCCAGGAGCCGCTGGCGATCTCCGGCGAGGTCGTCGACGCCGTCGCGCCGCTGACGGAGGACGCGGCGGTGGAGCTGTTCGCCGGCCGCGCCGCGGCGGCCGCACCCGGCTTCGCCCTCGGCCCCGACAACCTCGAAGCCGTCGCCCTCATCTGCCGCCGGCTCGACGGCATCCCGCTGGCGCTCGAACTGGCCGCCACCCGGGTCCGCGCGCTCGGCGTGCACGCCCTGGCCAACCGGCTGCACGACCGCTTCCGGCTGCTCAACCAGGCGCGCCGGGACGCCCCGGCCCGGCAGCGCACGCTGCGCGCGATGATCGACTGGAGCTGGGAGCTGCTGTCCCCGGCCGAGCGGGCGGTGCTGCGCCGACTGGCCGTGTTCTCCGGTGGGTTCACGCTGGAGTCGGCCGAGGCGGTGTGCGCCGCACCGGACGCCGCCCCCACGGCGGACCCCGACGCCTCCCACGTCCTGGCCCCCGACGTGCTCGACCTCGTCACCCGCCTGGTCGACCGGTCCCTCGTGGTGGCGGCGCACCACGGCGACGGCGCCCGGTACCGGATGCTCGAATCGGTGATCGCCTACGGCCTGGAACGGCTCGACGAGGCGGGCGAGACCGCGGGAGCCCGGTACCGCCACGCGCTCCACCACACCGACCTCGCCGAACGCGCCGCGCTCCGGCTGCACGACCGCGACCAGCGCGGCTGGCTGGTCCGGCTCGACCGCGAGGTCCTCAACCTGCGGGCCGCACTGGACCACGCCACCACGAGCGGCGCCCCCGAACTCGCTCTCCGGCTGGTGAACGCGCTCAGCTGGTACTGGCACCTGCGCGGCCGCATCGGTGAGGCGGTCAGGTCGCTGGGACAGGCGCTGGACTCCGCGGCCGCCCACACCGGGCAGCCCCGCACCGAGCCGCCCCACACCGGGCAGCCCCACACCGAGCCCCCCGCCGAGCCCCTCGCCGAGCCCGCCGCCGGGCTGCTCACCGGGACCGTCACCGGCCCTCTCGCCGACCGGATCGCCGCGGCGCGCGTCCGGCACACCGCCTTCACCCTGCTCACGGGGGACGACGCACGGCACGGCGAGGCCTTCGAGGGCGCCGACGCGCGCGGCCGTTGGCTGCTCGCCCTCGCCCGCTGCGGCTTCGGCGACCAGGCCGCCGAGGGCGGGATCGACCTGCTGCCCGACGAGTTCCGCCGACTCGGCGACCGTTGGGGCGAGGCGGCTGCGCTGAGCGTCCTCGCCACCGCGGCCCTGTACCGGGGCGACCTCGCCGCCCTGCGTCGGTACGCCGGCGGCAGCGCGGTGATCTTTGACGAACTCGGTGACCGCTGGGGTCAGTTGAAGGCCTCCGAGCAGCTCGGCGTACTCGCCGAGATCGCCGGTGACTACCAGGGCGCGGCCCGCCTGCACCGGGACGGCGTCCGGAGCGCGGAGGAGCTGGAGCTCTGGACGGACACCTCCTTCCAGCTGGCCCGGCTGGGCCGGATCGCCCTGCTGACCGGTGACGACGCCCGGGCCACGGAGCTCCACGAGCGGGCCCGGCGGCTCGCCGTCACGCAGTCGCACCGGCCCGCCGAGCAGTTCGCCGAGACCGGGCTGGCGATCGGGGCCCGCCGCCGGGGCGATCTGGACGCCGCCGAGCGGCACCTGCTCCCCTGGCTGGAGTGGAACCGCCGCCTGGGCGTGGACTCCGGCTCCGCGCTGGTCCTCGCCCAGCTCGGCTACGCCGCCGAACAGCGCGGCGACGCGCAGTGCGCCGAGCGGCTCCACCTGGACGGGCTCACGGCGGCCCGGCGCACCGGGGACCCGCGCGCCCTGGCGCTCGCCTTCGAGGGCCTGGCCGGGGCTCGGTCGCTCGCGTCCCGTCACGACGAGGCGGCCGCCCTGCTCGGCACGGCCGCCGCCGTCCGGGCCGCCGTCGACGCGCCGCTGCCCCGGGCGGAGCGGGTCGACGTGGACCGCGCGGCCGCCCGGAGCGGCGAAGCCCTGGGCCGGGGCGGCTTCGAGGCCGCCTACGCCCGGGGCCACGCGCTCACGGCGGCCGCGCAGTTGCGCCTCCTCGGCGCCGACCGCGACACCGACACCGACACCGACGCCGACGCCGGCAGCGACACCGACACCGACACCGATGCGACCAGCACCGAGGCAACCGTCACCCCCGGCCGGAATTGACCCACGGAAGTGCCACCAAAATGCACTTCCGAACGGGTCTCCCGCCTTCTAGATTCATGATCATGACGAACGCCACCGCACCCGCCACCGCACCCGCCCGGACTCCCCGGATCAACTTCGCCAAGGCCGCCCCGGCGGCCTTCAAGGCCCTGATCGGCTTCGACGCCGCCGCCCGCGAGGGCCTCGACCCGGCGCTCGTCGAGCTGGTGCAGATCCGCGCCTCGCAGCTCAACGGGTGTGCGTACTGCCTGCACCTGCACACCTCGGACGCACGCAAGGCCGGCGAGAGCGAGGAGCGGCTGCACATGGTCGCCGTCTGGCAGGACGCCGCGCACTTCTTCACCGAGCAGGAGCAGGCCGCTCTCGCGCTGACCGAGGCCGTCACGCTGATCGGACGGGCGGGCCTGCCCGACGACGTCTACGCCAGGGCCGCCGCGCAGTTCACCGAGGAGGAGCTGGCCCGCCTGCTGGCCCTGGTCCTCACCATCAACACCTGGAACCGGATCGCCCTCAGCACCGCCAAGGTCCCCGGCACCGACGAGCGCGCGGCCCACTGAAGCGGCGTACCGACGCAGCGTACTGACGCCGTCCCCGTACCGGCCCACTGACGCGGCCCCACGCCCGGGGCGCGGCCGAGGTCCCGGCGCCACCCCCGCGGGGCCGGGCCCTCGACCGCGCCCCGGTACGGGGACCGGACGGATCAGGGGCGGAGGTGGCCGAGGACGGAGCGGAAGGCCCGCTCGATGGCCTCGCGCGACTCGTCGGTGGGGTCGAGAGTCTCGAAGCCGTGGTGGCCGTGCGGGACGTCGATCACTTCGAGGTCCGTCTGCCGCGCTTCGGCGGCGGCCGCGAACGCCTCGACCGTCGCGGCGATCTCGGAGACCTCCAGGCCCACCCGGGTCAGCACGACGGGCAGCCGGCCGGCACCGGCCAGGGCGTCCGCGGGGCGGAACCGGCTGTCCACGGCGTGCCAGCCGGGCAGCGGCGCGAGGATGGGGTAGCTCGCGGCGAGGCAGCGCAGCCACGACGGCGGCGCGGACAGCCAGTCCGCCGAGAGCAGACCGCCGCCGGAGTAGAACCAGAGCGCGATGCGGTCACCGTCGACGCGCGGGTCGGCACGGAGCAGTTCGACGGCGTCGGCGACGTCCTGCGCGGCGAGCGGGAAGTCGGCGAGGGAGTGCAGCCGGTGGTCCAGGGTCGCGCCGATCACGCCCTGGCTCGCCGCGTACCGGCCGTAGCCGACGTAGGTCGTCCAGTCCCGCGGGGTGGGCCGCAGGGTCTCGGGGAAGGGGCCGCCGTGGACGAACAGCACCGCCGGCCGCGGTGCGCCGGCCTCGGCGAGGTCCGACGGCAGGTGGAGGTCGACCCGGCCGATGCGCTCACGGGCCTGCGCGGGCACGTCCAGCGCGAACGGGCGGAGGTAGCCGGGCTGCTCCTCGGTCGGGGGCGCGGTCAGCCGGTGGCCCTCGCCGGCGGCGGCACGGAGCAGGAGGTCGGCCAGGTCGTCGGGGCGGGAGAGCATCGGCCAGTGGCCGGTGTCCAGGTCGAAGAAGCCCACCCGGGGGTCGGCGAGTGCCTTGAGCTGCGGCATGCCCAGCGTCATCAGCCCTTCCAGCTTGGCGATGCTCATCCCGCTCGCGGTGCAGAAGACGCCCGAGGTCGGCACCGCCGCGAGCGCCCCCGTCAGCCGGAGCGGCTGGGTGAAGGTGGCGCTCGGCTGCGGCGAGGCGAGGTCGGTCAGCCGGGCCAGCGCCTCCTCCGAGAGCCCGGCGGTGCTGCCCCAGCGCTGCCACCCGTCGGCGGCCGGCGGGGCGATCCGCCAGTCGTCCCCGTCCGGCTCCGCCGGGTTCAGCAGCCGGCCCCGCACCTCCTCGTCGGGGACCAGCTGGAGGGCGGCGTCGCCGTCCTGGGGCATGCCCGCGTCCAGGTAGACGATCCGGGCGATCCGCTCCGGCCGCCGGTCGGCCGCGCCGAGCACGGGGTGGATGCCGTAGTCGTGGCCGACGATCACCACGTCCGACGCGTCCGTCTCGTCGATCAGCCTCACCACGTCGTCGATGTGCGTCTCCAGCCCGGTGTCCGGACCGGCCAGGTGACGGCGGTCCCCCAGGCCGGTGAGCGTCGCCGGGTACACCTCGGCCCCGGACTCCCGCAGCCTGGTGGCCACCTCCCGCCAGACCTGGCCACCGGTGAAGGGCCCCGACACCAGTACGAACGTCGTCATGATCGTCTCCTTGCACGTCTCGTCCGTTCGGCCGGCCTCCCGGCCGCCCGTTCACACCGGTACGGTAGGAACTCCCCCTGAGGGAGGTTCAAGTCTTGTCACCCGACGTCATGTGGAGCATCGGGGAGCTGGCCGAGCGCGCGGGTGCCACGGTCAAGTCCGTCCGCTTCTACTCCGACCGCGGCCTGTTGCCCGAATCCGGCCGGAGCTCCGGCGGGCACCGCCGCTACGGCCCGGAGGCGCTGGACCGGCTCCGGCTGATCCGCTCCCTGCGCACGCTCGACCTGCCCGTCCCCGAGGTGGGTCGGGCCCTGGAGCACGAGTCGGCACTGGAGGACGCCGTCGCCCGGCAGTTGCGCGAAGTCGGGTCGCAGCTGACCGCCCTGCGCTGGCGCGAGGCCGCCCTCCACCTGCTCCAGGACTGCACCCCCGCCGAGCGCGCCGAGCGGCTGCGCCTGATCGGCGTGGTGGCCGGCCCGCCCGACACCACCGTGATGGCCCGCTTCTGGCGCCGCGTGCTGCCCCCGCGGCTCCCCGCCGAGCTGCTCGCGGCGGTCGTCGACGCGGCCGTCCCGGCGCCCCCCGACGACCCGACCCCGGCCCAGGTGCTGGCCTTCGCCCGGATGCACGCGCTCACCGCCCCGGGCAGGCTCAGCATCGCCCCCTGCCGACCCGACCTCCGCGCGCCCGACGAGGGCTACCGGCCGGCGGTGCTCTACCAGGGCCTCGGCCAGGCGTACGAGCTGGCGGCGACGGAGATGGCGCAAGGAGCGCCGCAAGCGGGCGAGTCCCTCGACTGCTTCGTCGCCGCGCACGCCGACTCCGGCGGCCTGCGCGACACTTCGGAGTTCCGCCGGCACCTCGGGTACGTCCTCGACCAGACCGCCGACCCGCTGGTCGACCGCTACTGGCAGCTCGCCACCGAGCTCGCCACCCCGGCCGACGGCCCGCCCGCCATCACGCCCGGCTCCGCCCACGCGTGGCTGCGCGCCTCCCTGGACGCCCAACTCGCCGACGCCGCCTGACCGGTGCCGGAGCGGCGAACGAGGTCATGCCGTGACCTCCTCGGTGACCGGGTGAGCGGCGGGAGTGCTCGGGGTGCTCATGCCCGCCATGCTGGACGCGGGACGTTTCGGCCCCCGCCGAACCGTGCCCGGGGCACCATGGAGGCATGTCGCTCGCCCAGCTCGCCGGCCTGCTCGCCGACCCCACCCGCGCCGCCTTCTGCACCGCCCTGCTAGACGGGCGGGCCTGGACCGCCGGCGAGCTCGCCCGGCACGCCGGCGTCGCACCGTCGACCGCGAGCGAGCACCTGTCCCGGCTCATCGCCGGCGGCCTGCTGGCCGAGGAGCGGCAGGGGCGGCACCGGTACGTCCGGCTCGCCGACCCGGCGACGGCGGCGTTGATCGAGGACCTCTGCGCCTACGCGGCGGCCACCGGCCCGGCGCGGCCCCGGCCGCACAACCTGCGCGAGTCCACCCGGCTGAGCGCCGAGGCCCGGGCGAGGACCTGCTACGACCACCTGGCCGGCCGGCTCGGGGTGGCGGTCACCGAGGCCGTGCTGGCGCGCGGACTGGTGACGGACGACGCCGGCCTCGCGGTCACCGCGCAGGGGCGGGAGTGGCTGGCCGGTCTGGGCGTCGAGCTCCCGGCCCGGGCCGGGAGCTCGGGCGGTCGACCCCTGGTGCGGAGCTGCCTGGACTGGACGGAGCGCCGCAGCCACCTGGGCGGCGTCTTCGGCGCGGAACTCTGCCGGACGGCGCTGGACCGGGCCTGGGTGGCGCGGATCGGCTCCGGCCGGGCCCTGCGGGTGACGCCGGATGGCGACCGGGCGCTGCGCGAACTGCTCGGGATGGCCCTCGACCCGGTGGCGGCGTGACGGACCGGACGCCCGCCACCGCTTCTGCGACGCCACCCGGCGGCCGCTCCCCCGCCCGGGGCCCTCACCCCATCGTCTTCGCCCCGTCCAGCGACTCCCGGATGATGTCCGCGTGCCCGGCGTGCTGCGCGGTCTCCGCGATGACGTGCAGCAGCACCCGGCGCACGGACCAGCCGGCGCCCGGCTCGAACCACGGCGCCTCCGGCAGCAGGTGGACGAGGTCCAGGTCGGGCAGGGTCGAGACCAGCTCGTCCGTCTCGTGCGCCACCCGCTCGTAGGCGGCGAGGAGGCCGGCCAGCGTCTCGCCGTCCGCCATCCGGAACTGGCCCTCCCAGTCGATGGCCGCCCGCTGCATCGCCTCCGCACCACCGACCGCGAACCGCATCCAGCGGTCCTCGACGCCCATGACGTGCTTGATCAGGCCGCCCAGGCACAGCTCACTCGCCGTGGTGCGCCGGGCGGCCTGCTCGTCGTCTAGGTCGCGGACGGTGTACCGGAGGAAGCCGCGGTGCTTGTCCAGCGTCTGGAGCAGGTCGGCCCGCTCCCCGCCGCTCATCAGTCGTCCGCCATCACGGGCATGTCCCCGGAGGTCGCTCCGAGGTCGATGATGCCGAAGGCCGCGCCCTGCTGGTCGCCGACCGCCGCGAACCGGCCGAACGGGCTGTCCATCGGCCCGAAGTAGAGCTGTCCGCCGTGCTCGTTCACCTTGGCGACGGTGGCGTCGCAGTTGTCCACCGCGAAGTAGACGCTCACGTACGACGGCGCCTCGGGCGGGAGGTCCTCCGGGCCCACCTTCATCCGGCCGAGAGCGGGCCGGTCGGCGACCTGGAAGATCTTGTAGTCGACCTGGTCGGCCTCCATCCGCTTGGTGCTGTACGGGAAGACGGCGGGGAAGAAGGCGTCGGCCTTGCCCGGCTCGCGGGTGAGCACCTCGGCCCAGGTGTACGCACCCGGCTCGCCCTGCTTCTCGAAGCCCTCGTGACTGCCGGCCTGCCAAACGCCGAAGGTGACGCCGCCCGGGTCCTTGGCGATCGCCATCGAGCCGAAGTCGCCGACCTGCATCGGGCCCATCAGCACCTCGCCGCCCGCGCTGCGGATCTTCTCGACGGTGGTGGCGGCGTCCGGCGAGGCGAGGTACAGGCACCAGGCCGACTTCACCTCCTCCCCGGGCATCGGCGGGACGACGGCGGCCACCGCCTTGCCGTCCGAGTACGCCGTCGTGTAGTTGCCGAACTCCGACGCACTCTCGCCGAAGGTCCAGCCCAGCACCGCCCCGTAGAAGGTCTTCGCGCCGTCCAGGTCCTTGAACATCGCGTCGGCCCAACAGGGCGTGCCCTCAGGTAGCACGGCCATGATCCTGTCCTCCATGTAGCGATATGTAGCTATTTGCCCCGATTCGCCACAGTAGCCAGTCCCCCGCCGGACCGCGCCCCGAGCCCGGAGCCCGCGCCCGAGCCCCCGCCCGGACACGCCGACGGCCCACCGGAGCACCCCGGCGGGCCGTCGTCGAACCCGGTCGCGGGAACCGGTCGCCGCTATCCGCTCACCCCGCCTTGCCTCCCGGGAGCGCTGCGGCGAGCGGCGGCCGCGCACCCGCCGTGCCGAAGCCGACCGGCCCCGTCGGTACGAGCCCCGGGCGCGGCGCCGCCTCCGCCCCGCCCGCGGCCGCCTGCACCGGTGCCGCCGCGAGGGCGAGCCGCGCCGCCGCCGTCCCCAGCCCGGGCGCACCGAACGGAAGCGCGCCCCCGGTGCCGGCCGGCACCGACCCCGCAGGAGCCGCGGCCGTGGACTCCTCGACCGGAAGTTCCACGGGCCGGTCGACAGGAGGCCCGCTCGGGACCCCCGCCGGAGCACCTGTCGGGGCACCCCCCGGCACCGCCCCCGCCGTACGCCCGAAGTGCCGCCGCAGGTCCGCCTCGCCGTACCGCCGGCAGTCCCGGTGCCAGATGTAGATGCCCGCGAGCCAGTTCTCCAGCTCCTCCACGTACCCGTCCAGCAGCGCCCGGGCCTCCGACCCCAGCTCGAAGTCGTCGTACAGCACCGGGAACTCGTTCTGCGCCACGTGCTGGAACTGCCTCAGCCGCGAGTGCATCAGGTCGTCGACGATGCGCACGGCCGCCGGGTAGTCGCAGTTGAAGAAGTTCTGCACCACCAGTACCGCGTTGTGCACCTCGCCCTCGTACTCGACCTCCTTCTGGTACGAGAACAGGTCGTTCATCATGCACGCGTAGTCGGCGGCCGCGTTCTCCAGCGAGCGCATCGGCCCGCTCTGGTAGATCGCCGGCGGGACGGCCTGGCCGTGGGCCAGCCGGCACAGGCTCATGGTGAGGTCGGAGCCGAAGGTCTTCCGGCGCATCTCGATGTAGTCCACCGGGTCGGGGATCCGGTGCTGTGCCTGGTTGTTGAGCTCCCAGACCCAGCTCAGGGTCATGTCCTCGATGGCGGTGCGGAACTTCCGCCGGGCGTCCGCCGTCATCGGGGCGCTGGTCCGCTCCCAGAGGTCGGCCAGGCCCCGCTCCAGGGCGTTCACCGGCACCGGCGTCGGGCTGCCGTCGACGGGCATGAAGGTCGAGAAGCGCTCGGTGATGAGCTTGGCCCCGACCAGGTCGCGGGTCCGCCCGTAGACCACCGGGTAGTAGTCGTCGCCGTACGTCCCCCACGTCAACCAGGCCGAGGTGAGGTCGAGTTGTTCGGCGGTGGCGTCCGGGTGGATGCCGGCCGAGCAGAGCGGGAAGTCGTAGTCGGCGACCTTCTCGGCCGTCCAGATGTCCGAGCCCGGGACGCCCGGCTGCTCCTCCAGCATGCCCATCCGGGCGGCCCACTCCGCGGTGTTGCGCCGGGAGGTGTCCAGGTGCGGGCTGAGCTGCACGGTGTAGGGGAGTTTGAACTCCGGCAGCCGGGACGGCCCGACCTGCTGGAACGGCACGTGGCTGTGCGACCTGGTCCGCCGCACCGCCGGGTCGACGCCGCCCAGCGAGCCGGGCGTGCCGTCCAGCGTGTTCACCCCGCTCAGCGAGCCCAACTCGCCCAGCCCACCCGGCAGTCCACGCGCCGCGCCGACCCGGAGCACGTCCAGCGCAGACGTCCCGATCCCGCCGATCGCGTACTGGTCCCACCAGTTGGCCGCGCCCGCGGCCGCGCCGCCGTCGTTCATGTACCGGCTGGACCGCATGTGCCACTCGTGGCCGCCGGACTGCCAGTCCTGCAGGCCCTTGACGTACGCCAGCACCCGGGCGACGCCCACCGGATCGAGCCCGGTCTCGGTGAACAGCCACGGCAGTTCGGTGAACACGGTGTTCTCGAACTGCTGGAGCCGCGAGGTGAGCAGGTCGTTGACGGCGTCCGCGGCCTCCTGCGTCGTGCAGCCGAGGAAGGTCTCCAGCACGAGGATGCCGTTGCTCAGCTCGCCCTCGTCCTCGACCTCCCGCTGGTAGGAGAAGATGTCGTTGCGCAGGTGGACGCCGTCCGAGAAGGCGTCCATCAGGACGCGCAGCGGCCGCGAACCCGAAACCTCCTTCGGCACCTCGGCGTTGGCCGCGTACTCGATCAGACCGGCCGACCAGGGCGCACCGCCCACCTTGCGGCGCATCTCGATGTACTCGACCGGGTTGGCGATCCGGCCGGCGTTGATGTTGGCGAGTTCCCAGAGCGACTCGTTGAGCAGGTTGCGGGTGCTCTCGGCGAAGCGGATCCGCCAGTCCTCGCCCATCGAGGGCACGGTGCGCCGCCAGAGGTCGGCCAGCCCCGCCTCGACCGGGTTGGTGGGCTCGGGCATCGGGGTGGTCGGGTCGGCCGGCATGAAGAGCGGCAGCCGGTCCAGGTAGGCCTTGCCGCCCTCGCGGTCGTTGCTGCGCTTGTAGATCTCCAGGAAGTGGTCGTCGAAGAAGAAGACCCACACGTACCAGTCGGTGACCAGCGACAGCGCCTCGGCGGAGGCGTCCGGGTGGGTGTAGGCGCACAGCAGGCCGTAGTCGTGGGCCTCCAGATCGGCCTGGTCCCAGATGCCCGACCCCTCCAGCATCCCCATCTCCCGTGCCCACGCGGTGGAGTGGGCACGGGCCCCTTCGAGATGCGGGTTCAGCCGTGCCGGGTGCGGCACGTAGAAGGAGGGCAGTTCGAACGGCTGAGTCACCGGGCGAGCCTTTCTGGACGCGTCGAGGAGGCCTACCGGCGCGGCGGAGCGGAGCCTTCGGTCCGCCGCGTCCGCCACCCGGTCGGCTCAGCATTACCCGTGGCCGACGATCTCCACCGGGCAACCGCAACAGTCGTATGAGATAAGCCGATTGAGTCGAACTTATGCCCGATAGAACGGACGCTTCTGGTTCATCTGTACGGGTGCGGGCCGCCCGAGCCCCGCCTCCCCCGCCGCCCGAGCTCGCCCTCCCGCCAGCCGACCCCGTCCTCCCCCGCCGGCCGGTCAGACCGTCTTCACCGCACCGCCGTCGATCAGGTGATCCGCCCCCGTGATGCTGCCCGCGTGCGGCGAGGCCAGGTGCACGACCAGCGCCGCCACCTCCGCCGGCTCGACCAGCCGGCCGGTGGTCATCCCGACCGTCCCCGGCAGCGCGGCCAGCAACTGCTCCTGCTCCAGCCCCATCGCGCCGGCCAGTGCCGCCCCGTACCCGTCCGACGACTCCCACATCGCGGTCCGCACCGGGCCGGGCGAGACGGTGTTGACCCGCACGCCGCTCGGCCCGAACTCCTCGGCCAGCGCCTTGCCGAAGGCCGTCAGCGCCGCCTTCGCCACCGTGTACGGGACGGGCCCGGCGTGCGGCAGTCGGGCGCCGTTGGACGAGATGTTGACGATCGCGCCGCGCCGCCGGACCAGGCCGGGCAGCGCCGCCCGGGTGGCGCGGACGGCGGCCATCAGGTTGAGGTCGAAGGACTGCCGCCACTGCTCGTCGGTGAACGAGAGGAACCCGCCGACCTGGTCCGCACCGGCGTCGCCGCCGCCCACGTTGTTCACCAACAGGTCCAGATCGCCCCCGAGTTCGGACGTCGCCGCCGCCATCAGCCGGGCCGGGCCGTCCGGGGTCGACAGGTCGACCGGGACGGCGATCGCCCCGGTGCGCACCAGCTCCGGCGTCACCGTCCGGGCGCCCGCCACCACCCGCACCCCCTCGGCCGCCAGCGCGGCCACCACAGCCAGCCCGATCCCCCGGCTCGCACCGGTCACCACGGCGGTCCTGCCGTTCAGCTGCATGTCCATGCTGCACCCCTCCATGCCCAAGATTTGCGTCATCAGTGATGCAAGAAAGGTAGAACATGCATCATCAATGTCGCAACTATCGACGGAGCAGCTACCCCGCCGTATCCTTTCGGGGAGTCCGACAGGAAGAAGGCGCGCCACCGATGCCGACCCAGCAGCCGCAACCGCGCCGCCCCCTGCGCGCCGACGCCGAACGCACCGTCCGGGCGATCCTGGAGGCCGCCGAGCGCGTCCTGAGCGCCAATCCCACCGCGACCCTGGAGCAGATCGCCGAGGCCGCGGGCGTCGCCCGGACCACCGTCCACCGCCGCTTCGCCACCCGCGAGGCGCTGCTCGCCGCGCTCACCGCCTGGGCCACCCGGCAGTTCCACACCGCGGTCGAGACCGTCAGCGACAGCACCCCGCCGCTGGTCGCCCTGCACCAGGTCACCGCCAACGTGCTCCAGGTGAAGATCGGCTGGGGCTTCGCGATGAGCGCCCCCGCCCCGGAGGACCCGGAGGTCGCCCGGATGCACGCCGAGGTGCTGACCCGCTGCGACCGGCTCTTCGAACGCGCCCGCGACGCCGGCGTCCTGCGCGCCGACACCGACCTCGCCTGGGCCCGCCGCGTCTACTACGCCCTGATCCACGAGGCGGCCCGGCCCGGCCCCGGCGACCCGGACACCCCCGAGGCACTCGCCGCCCTGGTCGTCGACACCCTGCTCGGCGGCCTCGGCCCGCGCTGACACCTCCCGGGAACGCCGGGAGGGGCGAGCGGTGACCGCTCGCCCCTCCCCCGGCACTGCCGGCCCCGCCGTCAGCCGAGCAGCGCCAGCGACGCGGCGGCCGGCGCCAGGTAGACCAGCGGGAACGGGATGTGGGCGTACGCCCGCGCCCGGGCGACGGTGATCGCCGCCCCCGCGAAGTACAGCACCAGCCCGATCGCGGCCAACACCCCGACCACCGGCACGAACAGACCCGCCACCAGGCCCACCGCCCCCGCCGCCTTCGCCGCCCCCAGCCAGTTCCACCAGGCCTGCGGCACCCCGTACTCGGCGAGCGGCTCCACCACGAACCTGGCCCGGACGAAGATCGCCCCACCCGAGAACCCCGCCATGAAAGCGGCCAGCGCGGTGACGACGACATAAGTGGTGGACATCAGCGTTCTCCCCATCGGAATCGGGCGGGTCTCTCGTGCACTTCCACTCCTCTGACCCGCCGCACCACCCCGGTGTGACAGAACCGCCGAAGATCTTTTCGGCCGCTCTGCTCAGCCCCCACTGCCGTTCACCGAGTCCTGCATGACATCCCAGGCCGCCGGCACCGACTCGTCCGGGTCCTCGCCCCCGTCGGGCTCGAACGCACCCGTCGGACCCGCCTCGCCCCCCGGCCCCGCCGGCCGGACCGGCCCCGGCACGAACGCACCCGGCTCCGCCGCTCCGCCCTCGGGAGGGCCGCCCAGGCTCGCCCGGATCAGCGCCGCCGCCTCCGGACGCCCCATGGCCTCGGTGATCCGGGCCACCCAGCGCGCGTAGTCGGTCCGCTCGTCGCCCTCGCCGTCGAGGTCGGCGTCATCCATCAGGTCGTTCAGCGGCCCGACCACCACCGGCCCCCGCCGCTCCGGCTGCTGCGCCCCTGCCGCCGCCGACGGCGGCACCGTCCCACCGTCCACGTCCGGGTGGTGCAGCGCGGACACCGACCCCGGCGCGACCGCGTCCAGGAACGGCACCGGCTGCCGCACCGGCCGCGTCACCAGGTACTCGTACAGCTCGTCGACCGGCTGGTCGTTGGCCGCCGCCGACAGCTGGGCGAGCGGGCCGATCATGCCGACCGCCTCCCTGACCTCCTCGTCGTGCCGGGCCAGCCACCAGACCACCGCGCTGCCGGGCGACTTGAGCACGTCCTCGCCGAGGTAAGCCCGCTTGTTCCGCTCGTACCGCCGCTCGTGCTCCCAGACCTCCTCGGCCTTGCGCACCTCGGACAGCTTGCCGAGCCGCTCCCGGTCCGCCTCCGGCAGGCCGAGCCCGACCCGTCCGCCCATCGCCACCACCAGGCCGGAGGAGTCCGGGCTCTGTGTGCCGAGCATTCCCTCCAACCGGTGCCGTACGAGGTCCAGCCGGCCGGGGTGCTCGCGCTCGGTCACCGCCCGGGCGCGGGCCAGCACGGTCTCCACGGCGAGGCTGCCCGGGTTGGCGTGGACGAGACCGCTCATGTTCCGCACCGGCCGCCACCAGACCGTCGCCGAGAAGAGGAAGTCGTAGTCCGGCACCCCGCTGGGCAGCGCGACGCCCTCCACCCGACTCTCCTGGTAGGGGAGTTCGACAGCCGGCGGTTGGACCGGGGGCGGCGACGAGGGGTACGGCTCGCGCGCCGCCTCCACCACCGCCGCACCCTGGCGCCCCGCGGTCTGCTGCACCACCAGGGCGACCACGGCCGCCGCCACCGCCCACAACCAGACCGGCCACCCGGCCGCCAGCCCGAGAAGCACCGGCACCGAGCCCGTCGCAACGGCGAGGACGGCAACATTGACCTTGCTCATGGGGCTCACGGGATCCTCTCCTCGGACGGACGCGCCCGGGGCGGGTCCATCGGCTCAATGCCCTGCACGTGATCGATCAACTGCCAGAACCGGCGCGCCACTTCGTCCCGGCGGGGCCCGACCGACGGGTCCCCGCCGGTCGCCGCCCAGTCGTAGCCGACCAGGTACAGGCGACTGAGCAGGTCAGCCCGTTCGCGGGCAGCCCCGACCAGCACCTGCATCAGCTGCTCCCCCCGGGCCGCCGGAGCCGTCAGGGCTTCGGACAGCCACCGCTTCACCACCGGCTCCCACCGCCGCACCGGGGCCACCGCCAGGACCGCACACCAGCCGCGTTCGACGGCCTCCCGGTCGATCCACTCGGGCGGCGGGTCCATCAGGCTCAGGAAGATCCCGACGTCCGCCGAGTCCACCCGCCGGGTCTCCAGCGCGTCCCAGAGCCGGGCCATGAGCTTGGCGTGGAGCCGCCGGTCCCGCCGGACCAGTACGAACAACGCCTCCCGGGCGTCCGGCGGGCCACCGTCGGCAGTCCCCCGGGCGAGGTGGTGCAGTCGGACGAGCGCCTGGTCGGGGTGGGCGGGTGCCATCACGTCGAGGCAGATCCGTGCCAGGACGCGGACGAGGTTGGGGTGCAGCCGCGCCGTGGTCGCCCAGTCGTAGATCCGGGCCCGGAAGGCCGGACCGAAGCGCTCGTCCGCGAGCCCGCAGGCCAGGACCTCGATGGCCTCCGGCAGCAGCCTCGTCTCCGCCGCCCAGAACTCGGCGAGCTCGAACAGCGGCCGCACCCGGCCCACTCGCAACGACTGCTCGGCGAAGCGGGCCACCAGGAGCCGCCGGTCGTGCGGGCCGAGCAGTCCCGCCTTGACGGTCTCCCCCACCCAGTGCCCGAACGCCTTCCGCAGGTCCGGGTAGTACGTCCAGAAGTGGGCGCGGACGGCCGCGTCGTAGGCCAGCGCCTCGAACTGGATCCGCCCGTCCCGGTCGACCGTCACCCGCAGGTCGTCCAGACGCTCGGTGAGGTCGGTCCGGTCGAGCCTGGGCTTCTCCTCCGGCGGGTGCTTGAGCTTCGCCAGCAGCCTTTCGGCCTGGTGGAACACCACGTCGGCCGGAGCGCCGCTCAGCATCGCCGCCACCAGCAGCAGTGCCCGCTGCCGCCCTTCGGCGAGCCCGGCGACCTGGTCGGCGACCTCCCTGCTCCGGTCCCGGAGCGCCTCCGCCGCCTTCCGCGCCCAGAGTGCGAAGTCGCCGCCCGTCGAACGGGCCTGCTCCATGAGCTCGGCCAGCCGCTGCAACTCCCGCATGGCGGAGCGCTCCAGCAGCTCGCCGAGGGCCGACTCCCGCAGCTCGGCCGCCGGGACGTCGATGCCCGTCCGCTCCAGATGCCGCGCGAGTACGCGATCGCCGCGCGGGCGCTCGATCGGCACCACCAGCTGCCGGAGGTCCGACCGGAGCAGCCGGTCGTACCCGTCGGGAAGGACGACCGCCATCCGGGCACCGCAACGCTCGACCTTGTCCCAGTAGGCCGAGAGCCGCTGCTGCTCACCCACGAACTCCTGCTCGGACGCCCCGGAGAGGTCGAGCAGGATCCGGTCCCCCTCGGCCGGCTCGGGCTCCTCGTCGTGCCGGTCCGCCAACGGCAGATCACGGAACCGGTCGTCGTCGGCGCCCTGCCGGTGCAGCAGCACCACGGCCGCGGTCCGCCGCCCGCTCCCGGGCGGCCCCGCCAGCAGAACGGTCGTGCCGGGCTTCTCCAACCGCTCGGACGCATCGCCGTATCCCCTCGGGGAGACGAACCGGCTGCTCAACCAGCGGCGATGTTCCAGCGCCACCCGCAGGGGGTCGATGCCGGTCCGGACCAGCCGGTCCTCACCGGCCAGCAGGTAGTAGAAGTGCTGGTCCCCGGTTCCCGTGTGCGTCGGCCCGTGCGCGTCCCCGATCCGCGTCTCGGTCACCGCTGCCGGCCCTCGCGGCGGCGGCGCTCCTCGCGCTCGTCCCGCTCCTCGCGCTCCCGCCGGTCGCCGAACTTCTGGTTCACGGTGCCGCGTTCGAAGTAGTTAGCGCCCTCCCCGGTGAACTGCACGCCTCCGTTGCGGATCTCGTTGTGCTGCTCCCCGCTCCCCGTGTGCAGCGGCCCGTTCGCCGTGTTGATGAACGTGCCCACGTCGCCGCCCACGTTGCCGATGCCCCCGTTCTGCCGGTGCGTGTAGTCCCTGGCCTGGACGACGCTGCCGTCGACCCGGCCCACCCGGTTGCGGGCCTCCGGCTGATCGGCCTCGCTCTTCGCGAGTTGCCGCTGCGCTTCGGCGAGTCGGGGGAGCGCCTCGGCCAGGTCGTCGCCGATCCGGGCCAGGTCGGCGTCCGCGTTGCGGGTGTCCAGCCGGCGGTACTGGCAGTCGGCCAACTCGCCCAGTTCGGCGGGGAGGTCGCGTCGGTTGAGCCGGGTGGCGCGGCCGATCAGCACCGGTACGACCAGTGCGCCGCTCTCGAAGGCCTCGACGATCTCCCGCCGGGTCCAGTCCTCGGGGTCGTCGAGCGCGCGCCGGCCGTCCGCGGTGCGGGCGTCGGCCCAGCGGTCGCCGATGACGGCGATCAGCACGCTGCTGCGGCGCACGGCGGTCAGCAGTTCCTGCGGGAAGCGCCGGCCGACCTTGATCGATTTGCTGGCGCGGAACACCCGTTCGCTGCCGAACCGCCGGGACAGCTCGCGCTCGATCAGGGTGGCACCGGTGTCCTCGTCGCTGGTGCGGTAGTTCACGAAGATGTCGGGCATGGCGGATCACCTCTCCAAGGAGTGACGGGGGCAGGACCGGGCCGGGGAGACGCCGGGGAAAGGCCGGACGGGAAGCGGGGCGCGACCGGGCTGGCCGGGGCTACGGGTGGAGCGCCGCGGCGAGCGCGGGCTGGAGGTCGAGCACCGCCCGGTTGACCCGGAACCGGGCCAGCTCGCGGGCGAGCCGCTCCACGTCGGTGGTGATGGTCGCCGACCGCAGCCCCGGCACGAGCGGCAGCAGTTCGGCGGCCAGCGCGCAGGCGTGCTCGATCTCCCCGGCGGCCGCGTGCGCGAGGGCGCGTCGCAGGCCGTACCGGGCGCGGCTGCGGGTGGCGTGCGCGGGGATCCGCAGGTACTCGCGGTCGAGGACCTCGGCGGCCTGCGCGGGGCGGCCGAGGTCGTGCAGACACCAGCCGGTGACCATGGCGGCGGGGTCGGTGAGGTTGCTCGTCCCGAGCACGGGCGTGCCGGTGCCGTCCTCGGCCGCGGCCCGGGCCAGCAGGTCGCGGGCCCGGTCGAGGCTCCGCAGGCTGGCCGTGTGGTCGCCGGCCAGGGCGTGGCCCTGGGCCTCCCGCTGGGCGGCGAGGCCGCGGATCCGGGGCGGCAGCCGGTCCTCCTGGGCCCGGGCGACCAGCTCGACGGTCTGGGCGGCGTCGCCCGCGTAGAGGGTGACCAGGGCTCGCCGGACGAGCGCGTACGAGGCGAGGTCGCGGTCGCCGCCGGCCTCGGCGAGTTCGACGGCGCGGGCGGTCCACCAGAGGGCGGCCGGGTTGTCGCCGGCCTCCTGGGCCATCCAGCCGGCGTATTCGGCGTACCGCGCGGCGAGGCCGAGCAGCTTCGGACGGCTCGACGCACCGGCCTGGACAGCGAGTTCGCGCAGGGTGTGGGTCTGGACGGTGAGCAGTGGCAGCAGGACGCCGGGGTCGGTGGTCTGTCCGAGCGTCCGCATCTGGTCGAACTGCAGGCGGAAGATCTCCACCGGCGCCGTCTCCGTGACCGCCTGCGCCTGTGCGTGCGTCTGCTGCGGCAGCACGGTGGCGGCAACTCCCGCCCCCAGCAGCGATGTCGCGCCGGCGGCGAGCAGTCGGCGCCGCCCGAGGCTCCCGGGCCAGCGGACGCCGTCGGGGCCGACCCGGAGCAGCCATGCCTCCTCGTCGACCGTGGCGCCGTCCACCCCCGTTCCGCGCTCGGGGGTCTCGGACGGCACCAGTCTCTCCAGCTCGCCGCCGGCGCCAAGCCGGGCGTCGCAGCGGCGGGCCAGGTCGGGCGGCGGCGTCTTGTGGCCGCGTTCGATCTTGCTGAGGTGGCCCTTGCTGTAGTTGAGCAACTCGGCCAGCCGGGTGAGCGTCAGTCCGGCGGCGATCCGCCGTCTGCGCAGTTCCGGCCCGAACTCGCCGGCCGTGTCGGGTGATTTGGACGTGCGCATGCCAACCCCCTCTCTGGAACCGTCTGCCCGTGGTTCTGCGTCGTGGGCCCGAGACGGTCTCTCCCCCCGCCTCCGCATGAATATTGGCATGCGGACGAGGGGGGTGAACGGGGAATGGCGCTGTTTCCCGTTTCCTCTTTCACCAGTGCCGATTTGGTGGCTACTCGTCCTGAGGACAAAGGGAGTTAGCGACAAGTCCACTGATATGACGGGACTATCGGCCCTCCTTCCCGCGCCCGCGCCACCACTGCCCGGCCCGGCTCCGTCCGCACGGAATGCCGATCGTCAGCACGGTGACGTTCGCCACCCACCAGACCAGCCGACGCACACCGGGCCGGTCGGCGCCGACGAGCAGGGTGGCGAGGGCGGAGACCGCCACGGAGGCCCCGACGACCAGGAGGACGGCGGCCACCTCGGCGCGGTCGTCCCGCCTCACCCGCGAAGTCCCGTCCGGATGAGCTCGGTGAGTCGCTCGACGACGTCCGCCCGGACGGCGCCGAGGTCGATCAGCACGACCCCCGTGGTCTGCGCCGAACGCCAGTCGACGCCGGCCGAGGGCAATGTGAGCCCGGCGGCGGCGAGCGTGGCCCGGAAGTCGTCGAAGGCGTCGGCGGCACGGCGTCGGTCGTGGGCCGTCATTCTGCCCAGCATGCTCATGGCTCGTTCTCCTACGGGGAGTTGCGTGATTCAGGGAGCGACCGAGTGCACCGGCGAGGGCTGCTGGGCGAGCCAGCGGGGTTCGGTGTCCCACTCGACGCCACCGCCGAACGGCCGGAGGAACGCCAGCCCGTACTGGAAGGCCATGAACGCGCCCCACCGCCCGCTTCGGACGTCGAAGACGACCTCCCCCTGCCGGGACGGGCGGTAGGCCACCGCCGGCGGTACGGCACGGGGGACGGGCGGGGGCGCGACCGGGAGAAGACTGCCGCAGCTCAGTCCCGCCTCGGGGACAGTGTCGTTGCAGCGCTCGCAGCGACAGGGCGGGAAGTTTCGCTCGATGATGAGGTTCGTCATATCTAATCCACTGTTCGAGGACGATCCGATGTGGGAGGAATGCAAGAGGGACGCCTAAGGAACGCGAGATTCGTCGCGTTTTCGCAAATCCCTTGCGAAGGAAGTGTCGGTCTGTGACCGTGGGACAACCAAGGGTTTCCACAAGACACTTCAGGCGCTCTTACGGCGGGGGAGGTGGCCGGCATGGCTCGCAGGAGGGTGTATCCGAATGGCAAGCCCCGGACCTGGGGAGACGAGCTCGCCCACTGGCGGCAGGCATCGGGGCTACGACAGGACGAACTGGCACAGCTGGTGAACATCCATCAGACTCGCGCGTCCCAGTTCGAGGTGGGCAAGGCAACGCCGACCCTCAAGGACGCGACGATGTTCGACAGCGCGCTCGGAGCGGGGGGCCAGCTCGTCCGGAGCTACGAACTCGTCGCCCCCTACCTGCAGGACTACCACCCTGACTGGTTCCAGGAGTTCGTACAGTCCGAGGCCAAGGCACGTGAGATCCGGCAGCTCAAACGGGCCGGATCTCAGGCCTGCTTCAGACCGAGGCCTACATGCGCACCCTCTTCACCGAACACAGACCAGACCGAAGCCCCGAAGACATCGATGCCATGGTGGACGCCCGCAAGCAGCGCCAGCAGAGGCTGTTTCTTCCCGAAAATGCCCCACTACTCATCGCGCTACTGGAGCAGGCACCACTGGAGCGGACGATCGGTGGCCCGGACGTGATGCGTGAGCAGCTGGACCATTTGCTGACGATGATGCGCCGCCCCAACGTGATCGTACAAGTCCTGCCACTCAATGCCACAGCCGCGGCAAGGATGCAGGAAATGGTGCTCCTTGAGATGCCGAGCGGCCGCCGACGCGTCTACTCGGAGAGCCTGAGCAGGGGTCACTTCATCGACGATGACGATGATGTACAACGCTGGTCGGCTATCTATGATCGGACCAGAGCAGCGGCCTTGTCAGACTCGGAGTCCGCCGATCTGATCAGTCGCATCAAGAGAGGGTTGAAGCGCCATGTTTCCATCCCCAGACCTGACGGCCGCCACCTGGCGCAAGAGCAGCTACTCGGAGGGCGACGGCGGCGAGTGCATCGAGGTGGCCCCCGGCTACCCCCACCACGTCCCCGTACGTGACAGCAAGGACCCCCACGGCCCCGCCCTGCTCTTCTCCCCCGCCGCCTGGCAGGCCTTCGTCACCGCCGTCAACACCGGCGACTTCGACGCCTGAGCCCCGCCTCCCGGTCGCCGAACACGCTTTCGCTCACACGGCCGGGCTCCCCGTCTGGCATCGTGGGCAGGATCCGGAGCCGGCCGGGCAGTACCTCCGTGCGGTCGGCGATGTCAGCGACCAGCACGAGGAGCTGTTGTGACCGCCACCTCCCCCGAGTTCGTGGCCGGCCTGAGGGCCGACGCCGAGGCCGCCGGCATCACCGGCTTCGTCGCCGCCGCCGTGATCCGTCACAACGGCCGCACCCTGCTCGTGCGCCGCAACCCCGACGACTACATGGGCGGCCTGTGGGAGGTCCCCTCCGGAACGGTCGAGCCCGGCGAGACCGTCCTGGAAGCCCTGTACCGCGAGACCACCGAGGAATCCGGTCTGACGATCAGCCAGGTCACCGACTTCCTCGGCCACTTCGACTACCGGAACAGCTGGGGTGGAACCACACGCCAGTTCAATTTCGCCGTCACCGTGGAGAAGGCCGAACCGATCGTCCTCACCGAGCACGACGCCCACCAGTGGGCCCTCCCCGGCGAGTTGCCCGAGGTGAGCGACGCGGTTCGCCAACTTCTCACCCGCTGACGGCGAGATCCGGGGACCCGGACGTCCGCACATCGGTCGCCGCCCCGACCCGGGCGCCGGGCAGCGCCGCCTTCCCCGCACACAGGATCGCCCGGGCGCGCGCGGCGCCGCCGGCCGTCACCGTGGCCCCGCCCCCCGACCGCCACCGGCCGTCTCCCGAGGCCCGCACAGGCGCGGCAGATGCCCGGTTGCGGCACGGGGTCGCGGCACTCGGCGCACTCGGCGGGCCGGGCCTCCGGGGGCCGCTCGCCGGTCGGCGCGGGCGGCATCTTGCGCTCCAGCCGGTAGCGCAGCACCGCCGCCGCCGAGTGCACCGTCGCGGGCAGCCCGGGCAGCAGGGCCCGGGCCAGGTCGCCCGCCGTGCTGCCGCGCTCCAGCCACTGCGCGACCAGCGGCGCCAGCTCTGCGGCCTCGGCCTCGCCCAGCCGCAACCGGGGCTCCGGCCGGAGGACCCGGAACAGCGTGGCCACCGCCGCCCGGACCTGCCCGTCCGGCACTTCGGCCGGGTCGTTCAAGTCGGCGGGGAGGGAGGGTTCTTGGTGCCGGTTCTTTACCAGAGGGGTGTCAGCGGGACCGGGCCGCGCTCCACCGGGGGCCGGACGGGAGACACCTGGTGCCGCCCTCTGCGGGGTGTCGTAGACGCGGGCTTCGCTGCGGATCGTCCCGTCCGCCAACCGGATCTTCTCGACCCGGTAGTACCCGGCCTCGGTCAGCTCGCGCAGCGCCCGCCGGACGGCTCCGCGCCCCTGCGGGCTGGTGTCGGCCACGTGCCGCCCGTCCTCCCGCCAGCCGTCGGGCCGGGAGAGCAGGTCCGCGAGCAGCCCGCGGGCGGTGTAACTCAGCTGCCGGGCCTGCAACAGGCCGTTCGGAAGCACGGTGAAGTGACGTACCTGTTCGGTACGATGGATACGCATCGGGAGCTCTTCTCCTGGCGCCGGACCCCGGGGTGTTGGAGCACCGCCGGGGTCGCCTATCTTCTGTTCTGGTCACGGAACGCATCGCAACATTCCTACGTACAAAGCGCGTTGACGCAATGTCAAAGAAAGCGCAAGACCGGTCGAAGTCGAATACAGCGACCCCTCGAATTCACTCGATCTGAGCGTCGTTGATCGCATCGAACCCCGCTTGCCCCTGGACGTGGTTCCATGTCGTCCGGATCCGATTCCACCGGCCCGGGATCACCGAAGGCCCACCCCAATCCCCCGCCCGTCGGACGCCACCCGGCCTCAAATATCGGGCATCGGCCCGGTCGCACAACAATCCGCCAACGAACTACCCAGGCGCGACAAGGCTACTCAACTCAACCAATCCACCCTTACGGGCGTGTTGACCCCCTCCCCTCCTCCGCCGTCCACCAGACTGGGCGGCGATCCGAATCTCCACACTTCGAGGAGGCCTGCCTATGAACGTCACCGTCCGGCTCGCGCAGCAGCCCGAAGCCGACGAACTGCTCGGGCGCAGCGCGCTCGCCGCGCTCGTCGGGATGCTTCTCGACCAGCAGGTGCCCATGGAGTGGGCGTTCACCGGCCCGCTCACCATCGCGCAGCGCCTGGGCCGGGACGACCTGGACGCGCACGAGATCGCCGTCCACAACCCCGAGGCCTTCGTCGCCCTGCTCTCCGAGAAGCCGGCCGTGCACCGCTACCCGGCCGCGATGGCCAAGCGGGTGCAGCAGCTCTGCCAGTTCGTGGTGGCGCAGTACGACGGCGACGCGGCGGCGCTCTGGCGCGACGTCGCGACCGGCCGGGAGCTGCTCAGCCGCCTCAACGCCCTTCCCGGCTTCGGGAAGCAGAAGTCGCAGATCTTCCTCGCACTGCTCGGCAAGCAGTACGGCGTGCAGCCCGCGGGCTGGCGCGAGGCGGCGGGCCTGTACGGCGAGGAGGGGGCGTACCGGTCGGTCGCGGACATCACCGGCCCGGAGTCGCTGGACAAGGTGCGCGCCCACAAGCAGGAGGTGAAGCGGGCCGCCAAGGAGGCCAAGACGGCCAAGGTCTGATCAAGCGTCACACGGCGGCCGCCCGGCGCTCACGAGGAGCGCCGGGCGCCCGGGGCTACCGCAGCCCTGCGGCGCCCGAAGGGCCCCGCACCGCCTTCTCGTCCGCATCCGCGAGCCAGAAGCAGACCGGCGCCAGGGCGAGTTCGAGCACCATCAGCCCGGTCTGGAAACCGTGCGGCCACCCCTCCACCGCGATCGACAGCACCCGCCCGAGCGCGCCCAGCAGGAAGACGCCCGCCAGCACCCGCACCACCGCCGCCGGGATCGGCGCCTGCCGGACCGCCCAGATCCACGCCAGCCCGTAGCCGGCGAAGATCGCGCCGAAGAACCGGCCCAGGCTGTCGATCGTCGCGCCGGCGTCCTCCCCACCCGGGATCGAGGCATTGCCGCCCAGGACGTGGAAGAGCCCGATCGCCACGCAGGCGACCCCCGTCGTCCACGCGAGCACCCGCAGGGCTCTGGCCATGATCAACTCACCCCTGCCCACTAGTTGACACACGTCTACTAAAGTAGGACCCAGCTAGTAGACACGTGTCAAGTAGGCTTCACCCGTGCCCCCCAGTGACCAGAGCCGGCGACGCCGGCGGCTCAGCCCGGCCGACCGCCGCGCCCAACTCCTCTCCGTCGGCGCGCAGCTCTTCGCCGCCCGCCCGTACGAGGACGTGCTGATGGAGGACATCGCCGAGCAGGCCGACGTCTCCCGCGCACTGCTCTACCGGCACTTCCCGAGCAAGCACGACCTGTTCGCCGCGGTCTACCGGCAGGCGGCCGACCAACTGCTCGCCGACACCCGGCTCGACCCCGCCGACACCCTGGTCGACCAGCTGATCCAGGGCATGGACACCCACCTCGACTACTTCATCGCCAACCGCAACGCCGTGCTGGCCGCCAACCGGGTGCTCGCCGGAGACCCGGTGATCCGGACGATCATGACCAACGAGCTCGACGAACTCCGCGCCCGCCTGCTGAACGTGCTTCCGCTCGCCGACGCGGCCGCGCACGAGGCGGTCTCCGGTGTGCTGAAGAGCTGGCTGGTCTTCGTCCAGGTGCTCTGCGTCGACTGGCTCGCCGACGAGACCTGCACCCGTACCCAACTGCGCGACTCCTGCATCGGCGCGGTACTCGGCGCCCTGCGCCCGCTCCTCACCACCGACCCCGCCCCGGACTGGCCGCGCTGAGCCGCCACACCGAACCACGCCGGACCCCGCACCCGCCGGACCCCACACCCCCACGCCCCGGCCCGCGCACCCGCGCAGCCGCGCACCCCCCGAAAACGTGTTGCCCGCCCACCACTCCCCGGGCGAGGCTCCACGGATGACCGACACCGACAGCCCCGCCGTGCGCTCGCTCTTCTCCGCCGACGGCCGCCTGCCCACGATCCCCCGCAAGGCGGCCCGCCGCGAGCAACTGCTCGCCCACCTGGCCGGCACCCTCTTCGAACCGGACCGCTCCTACAGCGAGCAGGAGGTCAACGAGGCGCTGCGGACGGTGCACGACGACTACCCGGCCCTGCGCCGCTTCCTGGTCGAGGCCGGCCACCTCGCCCGGCCCCAGGACGGCAGCAGCTACCGCCGCGCCGCCTGAGCCGCCCCCGACCGGCAGGCCTGTCGGCGCCGCACGATAGGAAGAGGGCTGTTGTCGTCGAAGGGCATGTGGGAGGCCGACCCGGACGAACTGTTCGGCCGCCGCACCCCGGACGAGGACCCCACCCAGGTCCACTTCTCCTACTGCATCGGCACGTTCCACCAGCTCCATCTGATGGTGGACGGCGCCACCGGAGCCGTCCAGATCTACGACCCCGACGGCTGGGACCACGCGGCCGGCTACGGCGGGCCCGCGGCCCCGTCGCTGCCCGCGCTGGTGGGCGCGCTCGGTCTGCTCGCCCGCTACGAGGAGCGGTTGACCGGCACCGACGCGGCGGCCGCGCTGGCGGAGTTCACCGCGCTGCTGGAGCGGCTCGGCCAGGGCCCGGACGAATCCGACCTCTGGCCCGACCTGCTGGAGGAACTGCGCGAGGAGTACGCCGACGGCGAGGAGTAGGGTCCGAGCCGCTCACCGCACCCGCCGGTACGCGTAGCGCCCCCGGATCTCCCGGGCGAAGTACCGCCCGAGGCTCTCCGCCGCCAGCAGCTCCCGGTACACCCGCCCGGGCACCTCGGCGTACACGTAGACCCGCCCGCCGGTGAACTCCAGCTCCAGCGCCAGGTGCGCCGCGTCGTACCCGACCGAACGCAGCGCCGAGGAGTCCACCGCCGGCCGCTCCATGGTCCTCCCAGTGTGCGCGCGAAGGCCCCGGCCGCGCATCGCGACCGGGGCCCCACCGCACACCGTCAGACCAGGACGGGCTCCTGCTCCCGCTCCTCCGGCGCGACCGCGTCGGACGGCCCGGCGACGACCGCCGCCTTCCGCCTCGGCAGCGCGAACATCAGCAGGAACACCGCCACCAGCACCCCCACGACCCACCACATCGCGTTGATGAACGCCCCGCCGAACGCCGTGCCGACCGCCTCCGGGGCGACCACGTCGTCCATCGCCCCGAAGAACGCCACCGACACCAGCCCGAGCCCGAGCGCCGTCCCCAGCTGGTTCACCGTGTTGATCAGGCCCGACGCCGAACCGGCGTGCTCACGCGGCACCTCCGCCAGCACCGCGTCCGTGATCGGCGCGACGATCAGGCCCATCCCGAGGCCCATCACCACCAGCGGCAGAGCCATCTGCCAGGGCGCGATCGCCGTGCCGTACCGGTCGGCCTCCCAGATGTAGATCAGCGCGCCCGCCGCCATCACCAGCGCACCCGCCTGGAGCACCTTGCGCCCGAAGCGCGGCACCAGCTGCTGCACCGAGAGCCCGGCCGCCAGCGAGATCGCGATCGAGAACGGGATGCCCGTCGTCCCGGCCTTCAGCGGGCTCCAGCCCAGCCCGATCTGCATGTAGAGCGTCCAGACCAGGAAGAAGATCCCGGTGACCACGCCGAAGGTCAACTGCACGCCGATGCCGGCCGCGAAGCTCTTCACCCGGAACAGCGACAGCTCGACCAGCGGCGAGCCGTCCCGCCGCGTCTTCACCTTCTCGTAGGCGACGAACAGCGCGAACACCGGCAGGCTGCCGACCATCGAGAGGTAGCCCCAGAGCGGCCAGCCGGCCTCGCGGCCGTGGGTGAGCGGGTAGAGCAGCATCAGCAGACCGGCGCTGGCCAACACGACGCCGACGATGTCCAGCTTGAGCGCCTTCTCGGCCCGCGACTCGCCGATGAACGCCCGGCCGAGCAGCAGCACCACGACGCCGACCGGCAGGTTGATCAGGAAGATCGGCCGCCAGGCCAGCCCGAAGAGGTCCCACTCCGTCAGCAGCGCACCGATCAGCGGTCCGGAGACGGCGCCCAGGCCGACCACCGCGCCGAACAGGCCGAACACCTTGCCGCGCTCCTCCGCCGGGAAGGTCGCGTGGATGATCGACAGCACCTGCGGCACCATCAGCGCCGCCGTCGCACCCTGCAGGATCCGCGTCGCGACCAGCATCTCGGCGCCGGTCGCCAGCCCGCAGAGCGCCGAGGCGACGGTGAAGCCGCCGATCCCGATCAGGAACAGCCGCTTGCGGCCGTAGACGTCGCCCAGTCGGCCACCGGTGATCAGCCCGATCGCGAAGGCCAGGGCGTAGCCGCCGGTCACCCACTGGATGGCGCTGAACGAGGCGCCGATGTCCTCCTGGATGCTGGGGATGGCGATGTTCACGATGGTGACGTCCACCAGGTCCATGAACGAGGCCATCATCACGATCGCCAGCGCGATCCACCGCCGCCGGTCGGACACCACCCCGGACGCCGCTCGGGAAACCACCCCGGACGCCGCTCGGGATCCCACCCCGGAATCCGCTGTCATCTGCTTCTCCTCTACCTCGCTCTTCGGCACATCGAGGACGATAGAGTCCATGTAGGTCAGCTCTTGTCCTCCTTGTCCGGCATCCTGGTCACCATGACCGACACCCCGGCGAGACTGCTGACCCTGCTGTCCCTGCTGCAGACCCCGCGCGAGTGGCCGGGCAGCGAACTCGCCGAGCGCCTGCGGGTGAGCCCCCGGACGATCCGCCGCGACATCGACCGGCTGCGCGAGCTCGGCTACCCCGTCCAGGCGACGATGGGCGCGGTCGGCGGCTACCGGCTGGTCGCGGGGACGGCCATGCCTCCGCTGCTGCTGGACGACGAGGAGGCGGTGGCCATCGCGGTCGGGCTCCGGGCGGCCGCCGGTCACGCCGTGGTCGGCATCGAGGAGGCCTCGGTCCGTGCCCTCGGCAAGCTGCTCCAGGTCCTGCCGAGCCGACTGCGCCACCGGGTCGGCGCCCTGAACACGGCCACCGTGCCGCTGCTGACCGGCGACGGCCCGACCGTCGACCCGGAGGACCTCACCGTGCTCGCCAACGCCGTCACCAACCGGGAGCGGCTGCGCTTCGGCTACCGGGCCGGCGACGGCGCCGAGACCAGCCGCCAGGTGGAGCCCAACCGCCTGGTCTCGGCCGGGCGGCGCTGGTACCTGGTGGGGTACGACCTCGACCGGAACGACTGGCGGCTCTTCCGGGTGGACCGGATCAGCGAGCCGTTCGCCACCGGCGCCCGGATCACCCCGCGCGAACTCCCCGCCGAGGACGCGGCCGCCTACGTGGCGAGCAAGCTCCGCCGGCTCGCACCGACGTACACCCTGGTCGCCACCCTGCACATGCCCGCCACCGACATCCCGTACTGGCTGCACCGCGACTCCGAGGTCGAGCCGATCGACGCGCGCAGCTGCCGCCTGCGCTCCCGCGCGGAGTCGCTGGAGTGGCTGGCCATGCGCCTGGTGATGCTCGGCTGCGAGTTCGAGGTGCACGAGCCCCCGCAGATGCACGCCCACCTGCGCGAACTGGCCGCCCGCGCCGGCCGGGCAGCGGACAGCGCGGGCCAGGACGGCCCGGCTCAGGACAGCGCGCGTCAGAACAGCCCAGCTCAGGACAGCCCGCGTTAGGGCCGACAGCCCCGCCTAGACCGCCACCTCGTACCAGGCGTCCCCGGCCCGGAACCGCAGCACGCCGTCCCGGCCGTGCGCCCGCTCCCCGTCCAGCCCGCCGGGCAGTTGGAGCCGCCCGCGCCCGGTCTCCTGCCAGCCCTCGCCCACCAGCTCGCACCGGACGACCTCGCCCCGGCCGGTCAGGAAGACGCCCCGCCGGCCGCTGATCGCGAAGCCGACCGGCTGCCGCACCGGGCACTTCACGCTCGACGACGGCCCGCCGGACGGATCGATCCTGGTCAGGTAGCTGCCCGAGCTGTCGGGGTACCAGGCCAGCCAGGCGGCCCGCCCCTCGGTGGCGGCGGCCAGGCCCTCCAGCGGGTAGCCGGGCAGTTCGCCCGGCCCGGGGCGCCAGAGCACCCGGCCGGCGGTGTCCGCGGCGGTCAGGCCGGGGTGCGCCATCGGGTGGTCGCCGTAGATCCCCTCGTCCCCGAAGGCCATCCAGATCCGGCCGTCCCGGTCGGTGACCAGGGCCTGGACGTCGTCGCCCAGCGACAGCTCCCGGGCCGGCCGGCCGGCCGCGCCGAACACGACGGCGTTGGGCTCCCACGTCCCCGACCCGTCGTCGGAGCGGTAGCTCACCACCAGCACCCGGCCGCCGGGCAGCAGCGCGAGATGGTCCGGTCCGACGGTTACCGGGGTGAGCGGCAGCCGCCACTCACCCCGGTCGGTCACCCGTACCAGCTCACCGTCGAACGGTGTCCGGATCCGCGGCCACCCGTCGGCCGGCCCCAGGTCCTTCTCGTGCGCCAGCAGCACGGCCAACTCGCCGCCCGGGCCGACCGTCCAGCCCACGGCCCGGCGGCCCGCCCGGGCGTCCTCCTCGGGCAGGCGCCACACCTCGACGGGCCGAACGACCGGCAGCGGCATCGCGGATGACCCCTGTCGCCGACTCAGACGCCGAACTCGGCGGTCAGCACCGCGCGGCCCAGCGTGTGGAAGGTGAGGTGGAAGCCGATCTGGGCCGCCGGTGTCTCCGGCGCGACGTCCAGTACGTCCACGTCCAGCGCATGCACCGCGAAGGCGTAGCGGTGCGCCGGGCCGGGCGGCGGAGCGGCGCCGTCGTACTTGTTGCCGGGGAAGTCGTTGCGGCCGTGGAACGAGGCCGCACCGGGGAGGTCGGCGTCCGACGAACCGGCGCCGCGCACCAGGCCGGTGGTGTCACCGGGCAGGTTGAGGGCGAGCCAGTGCCACCAGCCCGAGCCGGTCGGGGCGTCCGGGTCGTAGCAGGTGACGGCGATGGACCGGGTGCCCTCCGGCAGGCCGGACCAGGACAGCTGCGGCGACAGGTTGCCGCCCGCGTGGATGAACTCCTCGGCCAGCTTGCCGCCTTCGGCGATGTCCTCGCTGGTCAGCTCGAAGGACGGCACCTGCGGCAGGAACTCGTAGGGCAGCGGCGGACGAACGCTCATGAAACGGTCACCTCTCGACAAGCCGGGACAGCCCCGGACCAGGCTGAATGACGCGATTCACAATAGTGGGGTGCCGTCGCGCACGGCCCCGTTCTACAGTCGGGTCATGACCCCCAAGCTCGCCCGCCTGCTGGCCGACTCCCGCCGCGCACTCCTCACCATGCTCGGCATGCTCGTCGTCGTCTGGGCGGTGCAGGTGGTCAACTGGATGGACGACTACGGCCTCTCCTACGACTTCGGGCTGAGGGCGCGTCGGCTCGACGAGCTGCCGGACATGTTCACCGCGCCGCTGCTGCACTTCGGCTGGGGGCACATCGAGGCCAACTCCTGGCCGCTGTTCGTGTTCGGCTTCCTCTCCGCCTACCGGGGCATGAAGAAGTTCCTCTGGGCGACCTTGACGATCGTCGTCTCCAGCGGGCTCACGGTCTGGCTGTGCGAGCGCCCCGAGGCGGTGACGGCCGGCGCCAGCGGCCTGGTCTACGGCTACTTCGGCTACCTGGTGCTGCGCGGGGTGCTCGACCGCAACCTGCTGGACGCGGTGATCGGCGTCGTCGTCGCGGCCGTCTACTCCTACCTGCTGATCGGCGTCCTGCCCGTGGCCCAGGGGGTCAGCTGGCTGGGCCACCTCGGCGGGCTGCTCGGCGGGCTCGCCGCCGCCTGGCTGCTCCGCAACCGCGCCCCGAAGGCCGCCACGGCCGCGGCGGCCGAGCCCGCCACCGGCCCCCGGACCGCCCTGCACAAGGAGCTCGACGACCTCGGCCTCTGACCGCGGGCGGCCGGCAGCCGCCCGGTACAGCCAGGTATAGACCAATCCGGGGCCTGCGGCTAGCGTGGGAGTCCATCCGCCCCCTGCTCCGGAGCCGCACCGTGGAGTCGTCCGTCCTCGCCTTCGCCACCGACCTGCTGGACGAGGGCGCCGACACCTTCTTCGGGAACCTCACCGACCGGGCCGGGGTCGGCGGCGTCACCCTCGCCTCGGTCTACCACGAGGCCCGGGACGTCTTCCCGCACAACCCGCACCGGGTGATCCGCTACCTGGAGCCCGGCGCCGCCTACTTCCGCCCCGATCCGGCGCGCTGGGCCGGCCGGCGCCTGCGGCCCACCCCCTCCACCGCGATCGGCGACCGCGACCCCTTCGCCGAGGCCGCCGCCGAGGCGCGGCGCCGCGGGCTGAAGCTGCACGCCTGGACGGTGTTCTGCCACAACGACCGGCTCGGCTTCGAACACCCCGACTGCGCACCCGCCAACGCCTTCGGCGACCGCCACCTCACCGAGCTCTGCCCGGCCGCCCCGGAGGTCCGCGAGTACGCGGTGACCCTGGTCGCCGAACTGGCCCGGTACGGCGTGGACGCGATCCGGGCCGAGTCGCTGCACTTCCACGGGCTGCGCCACGGCTACCACCACGAGCGCTACTTCGAGGAGCTGGGCCCGGTCGCCGAGGCGCTGCTCGGGATCTGCTTCTGCGACCACTGCCGCGCCGCCGCCGTCCGCGCGGGCGTCCCGGCCGACGAGGTGGCGGCGGCCGTCCGCACCGAGCTGCGCCGCCGGCTGGCCGACGACACGGCCGCCGCCGAGCCCGCCGCCCTCGACCGACTGGCCGACGGCGCCGTCGCGGCCTACGTCGACGTCTCCGCCGCGACCGTGACCTCGCTCGCCACCGAGGTGGCCGAGGAGGCCCGGCGGCACGGCATGCGACTGAGCTTCATGGACGGCGGCGGCCCGGGCCGGGGCTGGCTCTCCGGCATCGACCTGCCCGCACTCGCCAAGGCGGCCGACCAGATCGAGACGCTCGGCTACGCGCGGACCCCGGAGGCCGTCCGGGAGAAGGTCGCCGCCTTCGCCCTGCACGGGGTCCGCCCGCAGGACATGGCGGTGATCCTGCGCCCGATGGCCTCGGACTGCGACGGCCCGGCCAACCTCGCCGCGAAGATCGCCACGCTCCGGGAGCTGGGCGTGCCGGAGGTCGAGTTCTACCACTACGGCCTGATGCGGCTCTCCTCGCTGGACCGGATCGGCGCCGCGCTGGCCTAGGCCCGGCGCACCGGCGGCCGCACCCGCACCCGCACCGAACGGGCCGGGCGGGCCGGGCGGCGGCGCCGGTCAGCGCCGCCGCCGGGACGTCCCGAACAGGCTGCGCGAGATCTCCCGGCCGAGCTGTGACCCGGCCGAGCGGGCGAAGGACTTCAGCGCCGGATTGCTCATCAGCATCCCGAGCACCCCGCCGCCGTCCTTCTCGGCCCCCGACTCGCGCGACGCACGCGAACCCTGCGACCCCCGTGCCTCCTGCGCCTCCTCACCGGGAGCCGGAGGCGGCACCGGCACCGGCTCCGGCACAGGCGCCGGCTCCGGCTCCGGCCGCGCCGCCCGGGCGGCCAGCTTCTCGTAGGCCGACTCCCGGTCGATCGCGTCCCGGTAGCGGGCCGCCAGGGCCGACGCGTCCACCGCCGCCCGCAGCGCGGCCGGCTCGACCGGGCCCATCAGCGACTGCGGCGCCCGCAGCCTGGTCGCCGCCACCGGCGTCGGCGCCCCCTTCTCGGAGAGCACCGTGACCACGGCCTCACCGGTGCCGAGCGAGGTCAGCAGCTCGCTCAGGTCGTAGGAGGACCGGGGGAAGGTCGAGACGGTCGCCTTGAGCGCCTTGGCGTCGTCCGGGGTGAAGGCCCGCAGCGCGTGCTGCACCCGGTTGCCCAGTTGGGCGAGCACGTCGGCCGGGACGTCCTTCGGCGTCTGGGTGACGAAGAAGATCCCGACGCCCTTGGAGCGGATCAGCCGGACGGTCTGGGTGATCGCCTCCAGGAAGGCCTTGGAGGCGCCCTTGAAGAGCAGGTGCGCCTCGTCGAAGAAGAACACCAGCTTGGGCTTGTCGAGGTCCCCCACCTCGGGCAGCTCCTGGTAGAGGTCGGCCAGCAGCCACATCAGGAAGGTGGAGAACAGCCGCGGCCGGTCCTGCACGGCGGGCAGTTCCAGCGCCGAGACGAGGCCGCGCCCGTCCGGCGCCGTCCGCAGCAGCTCGGCGGTGTCGAACTCCGGCTCCCCGAAGAACGCCCCGGCGCCCTCGTTCTCCAGCATGGTGAGCGAGCGCAGGATCACTCCCGCAGTGGCCGCCGAGATCCCGCCGATGCCCTTCAGCTCCTCCTTGCCCTCCGGTGAGGTGAGGAAGGTGATGACGGCGGTGAGGTCCTTGAGGTCGTACAGCTCCAGGCCGTTGCGGTCGGCGTAGTGGAAGACGAGGCCGAGCGAGGACTCCTGGGTCTCGTTCAGGTCGAGCACCTTGGCGAGCAGCAGCGGGCCGAAGCTGGTGACGGTGGCCCGGATCGGGATGCCCGTGCCCAGGCCGCCCAGCGCGTAGTACTCGGTCGGGCAGCCCTGCGCCGACCAGCTCTGGCCGACCTCGGCGGCCCGGGCGGCGGTCCGCTCGCTCGGCGTGCCGGGCGCGGAGATCCCGGAGACGTCGCCCTTGATGTCGGCCAGGAACACCGGCACGCCCTGGGCGGAGAGCTGTTCGGCGATCAGCTGGAGGGTCTTGGTCTTGCCGGTGCCGGTGGCACCCGCGACCAGCCCGTGCCGGTTGAGCACCCCGAGCGGGATGCGCACCTGGGCGTCGCGGTGGGCGGTGCCGTCCAGCAGCACCGCACCGAGGTCGAGGGCGGGCCCGGTGAAGGCGTACCCCGCGGCGATCTCCCGCACCGCGGGCGGGAGGAGTTCGGCGCCGGGGGTGGTGGACGGCGGCTCGGCGGTGGACATCGGTGCACACTCCAGGGCAGAGCTGAGGGGCGACGTTCACGACATTTCCCATGAAACAGCCGCAATCGTCCGCACGCAGCTCGCGTCGGTGCGCGTGGCGGCGTCGCGGCTGCTGCGCCATCCGCCGCCCAAACGGTAGGCTTTCCGTGTGATCTTCAAGCGCATCGGCAATGGGCGGCCGTACCCGGATCACGGCCGGACCAGCACCCGCCAGTGGGCGGACGTCGCCCCGCGTCCGGTGCGGCTGGACCAGCTGGTGACCACCAAGGGCCAACTCGACCTGGAGACCCTCCTCGCGGAGGACTCCACCTTCTACGGCGATCTCTTCGCCCACGTCGTGAAGTGGCACGGCGACCTCTACCTGGAGGACGGGCTGCACCGCGCCGTGCGCGCCGCGCTCCAGCAGCGCCAGGTGCTGCACGCCCGCGTCCTCGAAATGGAGTGACGGGCCCCTCCCGCACTCCGCCACCCGCGTGGACACCGCCCTCCGGCCACCTCCGGAGGGCGGTCCGCGCATTCGCCGGTACCCCCGTTCGGGTGCCGACGTACTCCAGATGATGATCATTTAGTACCTTCGCGGCCGTACGGCACTAATCTGCTGACTACGGCCGCAGTCCGTGGCGAACGCCGCCCACCCAGGCCGAATCCGTCACCCGATCCCCGCCCTGGCACGAGGGGGAGACAAACCGTGAGCATGTTGACTCCCCAAGGCCTGAAGGGGAAGCAGTACCGCATCACCGGCAACGCCTATCCACGGCTCGGCCGACCGCCGAAGAAGAGCCGCAAGGTCATGGCGCTGATCGGCTCGCTGCTCGCCCTGGCGCTCATCGCGCTCGGCGGCGTCCAGCTCTACGACATCTTCACCGGCAAGGGCAAGAACTCTTCCGCCCAGGCCTGCGCGACGCCGTCCGGCAAACCGCTGGCCGCTCCCACCCCCACCCCGGACGCCCCGGCCGGCGACCCGCACGCCATCCCGCAGCCGGCCGGCTTCAAGCTGAACGTCTTCAACGCCACCACCAAGTCCGGCCTGGCCGGGCGGACCGCCGACGAGTTCACCAAGCGCGGCTTCACCGTGGACAAGAAGGGCAACGCCCCGGCCGAGCTGGACAAGAAGGTGCCCGGCACCGCCGTGGTGATCTCCGGGCCGGCCGGCGCCGGCGCCGCCACGCTGATCAGCTCGCAGATCGCCGGGGCCACCGTCACCACGGACGCCCGCACCGACAACACCGTGGACGTCGTCGTCGGCGACAGCTACAACACCCTGCTGGACGAGACCCAGGCCGCCGCCGCGCTGGCCCTGGCGACCAAGCCCTCCCCGACCCCGAGCACCAACGGCAGCTGCTGAGCCGGCCCCGTAGAACGCACGAGAGCCCCCCGGCACCTGCCGGGGGGCTCTCGTGCGTTCTGCCCCGCAGACCCGGAGGCCCGGGCCCGCGGATCAGCCCGCGGTGCCGTACAGGCGGTCGCCCGCGTCGCCGAGGCCGGGGACGATGTAGCCGTTCTCGTTCAGGCGCTCGTCGACGGCGGCGGTCACGACGGTGACCGGCAGCCCGGCCAGCTCCTTCTCCATCACCGCGACGCCCTCGGGCGCGGCCAGCAGCACCACGGCGGTGACATCGGTGGCGCCCCGCTCGATCAGCATCCGGATCGCGGCGACCAGCGTGCCGCCGGTGGCCAGCATCGGGTCGAGCACGTAGACCTGGCGGCCGGAGAGGTCGTCCGGCATCCGGGTGGCGTAGGTGGAGGCCTCCAGGGTCTCCTCGTTGCGCACCATGCCGAGGAAGCCCACCTCGGCGGTCGGCAGCAGCCGGGTCATCCCGTCGAGCATGCCCAGGCCGGCCCGCAGGATCGGGACGACCAGCGGGCGGGGGTAGCTCAGCCGGGTGCCGGTGGTGACCGCCACGGGGGTGGTGATCTCCACCTCCTCGGTGCGGACGTCCCGCGTCGCCTCGTACGCGAGAAGGGTCACCAGCTCGTCGGTCAGGCGACGGAAGGTCGGCGAGTCGGTGCGCTCGTCGCGCAGGGTGGAGAGCTTGTGGGCGACCAGGGGGTGGTCGACGACGTGGATCCGCATGCATCGAGGTTAGCCCGGCCCCGGGCGCCCGGACGCCACCCCGCGGCCCGCCCGGCCGACTCCGCACCCCCGCAGGGGGCCGTCCGGGCTCACGCAGCGATGACACGCCGTGACGCACCGCGAATGTCGGGGCGGAACGTCCTCCTGTGGTATCAATCCGGCCGATCTGGGAAAGTCAGGTCCTATGACGAGCAACCCGAAGAACGGGGACGGCTCGGCGGGCGGGCCCACGGGCTCGTCGGGCGGGCACTCGGGCCTGCCCCCGGACCATCCGGAGACCGAGGCGGAGCGCCGCAAGCGACGGACGGCGTTCCTCCGCGAACTCGCCGAGGCGCGCGAACTGCGGGAGCGGGTCCAGCCCCGGCGCACCAAGGAACGGCGGATGCGCGAAGCGATGCGGATGCGAACCTTCCGGATCTGACGGGCCCGCAGCACTCTTCCGAGGGACAGGCGGCGCGCACCCGGCGCACCCGGCGCCCGTTCACCGGCTCCCGGCCAACCCTTCCGACACGACCTGCAAAGACGCGCTGCCGAACACCCCCCGCAAAGCCGGGCTTTCTGTCACGATTCCGATGGGACGGTCCGAACAGCGGGCCGCCTCTGGCGCGGGGGCGGCCAGATTTCGCTTTGCCCGGAGCGCCGAGCCGAGACCGATGATCTTGGGAGTGTCCCTGGTGGCGTACTTCGCTGCAGTGCTTGCTCGCACCGAGGACGGGTGGGATGTGAGCGAGACGGAACTCGACGACGTCGAAACCCTGGCGGACCTGGCCGATCTGGCCCGCGAAGCCGCCCAGGACGACGACAGCGTCCTGGTCTTCATCGAACAGGAGGACGTCTGGTTCGCCATCGTCCGGGTGGACGGCGAGGAGGATCCGCGGATCTTCGTGTCGGACGGCGCCGCCGCCGCCCGCAGCAGCTACGGCTCCGTCCTCACCGACGAACTGGTCGACCAGGCCGGCGAGAGCGAGTTCGGCGACCTCGACAACCTGGTCGCCGAACTGGAGGACGAGGCGCAGGCCGCGGAGCAGGAGGACGAGGAGGCGGACGCGGACGCCCACGGCGGCGTCCCGGTCGGCCCGCTCGGCGACGCCCACCTGCTCACCGAGTTCGGCCTCCCCCCCGAGGAACTCCTCGCCCTCAGCGGCGAGGGCGCCGTCCCGGGCGACGCCCTGGAGGAGATCGCCGAGGCCCTCGGCTGCGGCGAGATCCTGGAGGCCGTCCGGTAGCGGGCCGATGCCCGTCGACGGATGCCGGACACTGGATGCCATGCAGTCCGCGTCCGCCAGCCAGACAGCCCCGCTCCCCGCCCCCGTCCGCCCCGACCCGGTCCGTGACCGCTGGGCGGCGCCGATGCGCCTCGCCATCGCCGAGGCCGACCTGGCGCCGGCCACCGGGGACGTCCCGGTCGGGGCGCTCGTCCTGGGCCCGGACGGCGAGGTGATCGGCCGCGGCCACAACGCGCGCGAGGCGGTCGGCGACCCGACCGCACACGCCGAGGTGGTCGCCGTCCGCGAGGCCGCCGCCGCACTCGGGCAGTGGCGGCTCAGCGGCTGCACCCTCGTCGTCACCCTGGAGCCCTGCACCATGTGCGCGGGCGCCATCGTGCTCTCCCGGATCGACCGGGTGGTCTACGGCGCCCTCGACGAGAAGGCCGGCGCCGCCGGCTCGCTCTTCGACGTGATGCGCGACCGCCGGCTCAACCACCGCCCCGAGGTCGTCCCGGGCGTCCTCGCCGACGAGTGCGGCGAGCAGCTCCGCGCCTTCTTCGAGACCCACCGCTGACCGCTCCCGCCGGCCGCCGTCGCGATACGGATTTCGTGACCGCGCCACCCGTCCGGTAGAGTTCCCCTCGGTAGCGTGTCCGAGCGGCCAAAGGAGCACGCCTCGAAAGCGTGTGTGGGGGCAACTTCACCGTGGGTTCGAATCCCACCGCTACCGCCAGCAGCACGAAGGCCCCGACCGGAGACGGTCGGGGCCTTCGTCGTTCCCGCACACCCACGGGCGCGGAAAAGCTCCGCACTCGGGGCTGATGACCACCAACGCCCGGCGAGTACGGAGCCTGGAGGGGGAGCGGCTCGGGGGACCAACCGCTCCCCCGGCGGAGTCCCACAACCGGGGCCGCGTCGGGGGGAAGTCGCGGCGCCCGGTCCCACAGCGGGGAGCTCCGGATCCACGTGCCGGGGATTCCTGCCAGACCCTCGGCACATCACCCATCCTGCTCGACGGCGCCCGTCCGGGCACCCGGAGAAAGGCCCCACTCGCGGGGACCTTCGTCCCGCCGGGTGAACGCGTCGCACACTTGATGGGCCGTCCGGTGGATAAGCTGCCCAATGCAGAGGACCGCTCGGGGACCGAATGGCGGCGGTCCACAGCAGGGAGGAAGGTCACCGGATGGCGCAGGCGAAGAAGATCGGCATGGTCCTCCTGCTCATCTTCGTGCTCTACACGATCATCACCTCGCCGGCCCGCGCGGCCGAGCTCGTCCAACTGGGGTTCGAGGGCATCTCGAACGCCGCCAAGGCCGTCGGCACCTTCATGACCGGACTGGTGAAGTAGCCCGGGGGGCGGTCGTCCGGCCCCGCCGGCACCGACTACGGTGAGCGGGACCCTCAACCCCCGTCCGCGAGGAGCGGCATCGTGATCCGGCACCTGGTCCTGTTCAAGCTCAACGACGGCGTCAGCAAGGACGACGAGCGCGCGCTCGCCGGCGCCAAGGCCTTCGAGGCGCTCGGCCCGGTCATCCCCGAGCTGCGCGAGTGGGAGTGCGGCTGGAACACCACCGAGCGCGACATCGCCCACGACTACGCGATCAACAGCCTGGTCGAGGACCGTGACGCGCTCCAGGCCTACCTCACCCACCCGGCCCACCAGGCCGCGGCCGGCCAGTGGCGCGAGTTCGCCACCTGGGTGATCGCCGACATCGAGGTCTGATCCCGGGCCGTCCCCCGGACGGCTCCAGGCGCCCCGCCCGGGACCCGGGCGGGGCGCCTTGCGCTGTCCGGAAACAGCCCCCGGCCGCACCTGCGGGAGACCGGGTGAAGCACCGGCACAGCACCAACACACCTCCCCTCGGTGCTTGCCCGACCTGCGCCCGCCTTGTGATGCTATGACCGGTTTTGCCGGACATGGCGAGGTGGTGAGACGAGACCCGACACCCGATCCGCAAGTCCCACCGCGTTGTCGACTTTGGGAGGGGTGACGTGTCCGTGCGGACACCAGGGAGTGCGCCGGACACCGGTACCGGTCCGGCCACCGGGCAGACCACCACGGAGGCCGTCGCCCAGGCCACCGTGCCGACCACCGCCCAGGCCCCGGCGCAGGCCGCCCCGCCGGACGCCGAACGCCCGGCGCCGCCACCCGGGGACGAGGTGCTGGCCACCGTCATCGGCCCGGCCGGCGAACTCCGGCCGGACGGCCTGCGCGGCCCCGGCGGGCGCCCGGTGGTGGACGTCCGGACGCTGACCCGGGTGCTGTTCGAGCGGCTCGCCGAGCTGCCCCCGGACGCCCCCGAGCGGGAGCGGGTCCGGGCCGCGCTGATCGAGGTCAACATCCCGCTGGTCCGCTACGCGGCCACCCGCTTCCGCAGCCGCAGCGAGCCGATGGAGGACGTCGTCCAGGTCGGCACGATCGGCCTGATCAACGCCATCGACCGGTTCGACCCGGAGCGCGGCGTGCAGTTCCCGACCTACGCGCTGCCGACCATCCTCGGCGAGATCAAGCGCTACTTCCGCGACAACGTCCGCACCATGCACGTCCCGCGCCGGCTCCAGGAGCTCTGGGTCCAGGTCAGCGGCGCGATGGAGGAGCTGACGGTGGTGCACGGCCGGGCCCCCAAGGTGCCCGAGATCGCCGCCAGCCTGCGCATCCCGGAGGAGGACGTCCGGGCCTGCCTGGACGCCGGCAGGGCGTACAACGCGGCCTCCCTGGAGGCGGCCCAGGAGCACGAGGGCGGCCTCGCCCTGCTGGACCGGCTCGGCTACGAGGACTCGGCACTGGCCGAGGTCGAGCACCGGGACATGGTCCGCCACCTGCTGGTCCAGCTTCCGGAGCGGGAGCGGCGGATCGTCATGCTGCGGTTCTTCGCCAACCTGACGCAGTCGCAGATCAGCACCGAGCTGGGGATGTCGCAGATGCACGTCTCGCGGCTGCTCTCACGGATCCTGACCAGGCTTCGGACCGGCAATTCCTGGGAAGACTGACCGTCACAATCCCGGACAGAACATCGTGAACCGGCAGGCCCGGTCGGGATTGCTGCGCGTTACCACCACGTGACGTCTTGCGACCTTCGGGTTTGCCGGGGACCGTGTTCCGGTATGCAGGGGGAGGGCGTCCTCGGGAACCACCGCGCGACGGAATCCGTTCAACTGTCAGTCACAAGGGGGTGGGTGCATGTCCGGAGACCTGGGCACTGCGGAGATCCACGCTGGTCAGGCCCATGGCACCGCGGTCGCCGTCGACCGGATCCCGCTCCAGCGGGGCCCGGACGCACCGTCCGTCGCCGAGATCGACCCCGCGGCCGCCGCCGAGGCGGTCGCCACGGCCCCACCGCCGGCACCGCCGAGCCCCGGGCTGGACACCCGGACGCTCTCGCGCTCGCTCTTCCTGCGGCTCGCCGCCCTGGAGACCGGCAGCGAGGAGCACACCTACGTCCGTGACACCCTGATCGAGCTCAACCTGCCGCTGGTCCGGTACGCCTCCGCGCGCTTCCGCAGCCGCAACGAGCCGATGGAGGACATCGTCCAGGTCGGCACGATCGGCCTGATCAAGGCGATCGACCGGTTCGACCCGGAGCGCGGGGTGGAGTTCCCCACCTTCGCGATGCCGACCGTGGTCGGCGAGATCAAGCGCTTCTTCCGGGACACCAGCTGGTCGGTCCGGGTGCCGCGGCGGCTGCAGGAGCTGCGACTGGCGCTCACCAAGGCCGGCGACGACCTGGCCCAGAAGCTGGACCGCTCCCCCACCGTCGCCGAGCTGGCCGCCTGCCTCGGCGTCAGCGAGGAGGACGTGGTCGAGGGCCTCGCGGTGGGCAACGCCTACACCGCCAGCTCCCTGGACTCCAGCCCCGGCGAGGAGGACGGCGACGGCCCGCTGGCCGAGCGGCTCGGCTACGAGGACCTCGCGCTGGAGGGCGTGGAGTACCGCGAGTCGCTGAAGCCGCTGCTGGCCAAGCTGCCGCCGCGCGAGCGCCGGATCATCATGCTGCGGTTCTTCGGCAACCTCACCCAGTCGCAGATCGGCGAGGAGATCGGCATCTCCCAGATGCACGTCTCCCGGCTTCTGACCAAGACCCTCACGCAGCTGCGCGAGGGCCTGATCAGCGAGGGGTGAGCCGGGGCCCGGCGCCCGTCGGGGCGGGCCGGGGCACGTCGGGGCGGGGCGGGGTCGGGGCGGGTCAGGGCGCGAGCAGGTTGGCCCGCAGACCCGCCAGCACGGCGTCGTCCAGCCCCAGGCCGTCCTGCCAGAACGCCTCGAAGTCGGCCCAGCCGGCCGCGACCTCCTCGAAGGCCGCCTCCAGGTAGCAGCGCTCCGCCCGGAACACCGGAAGCAGAAGCTCCGGCTCCTGCATCAGACCGCGGGTGCCGAAGCTGTCCACGATGTTCTCGACGATCTCGGCGGAGCGCTCGTTGGTGAGCAGGTAGTCGGCGAAGACCGTCTCGCGGTCCACCCCGAGGGCGGTGAGCAGCAGGGCCGCCGTCCACCCGGTGCGGTCCTTGCCGGCCGAGCAGTGGAACAGCAGCGGCGCCCCGTCCGGCGCGGCCAGCAGGCGCAGCACGGTCGCGAAGCGCTCGCGGGCCACCCGGTCGGTCACGAACCACCGGTAGAGGCCGGTCATCATCGCGGCGGCCCGGCCGTCACCGAGCAGGGTGCGCTGCTTCTCCGGGCTGCGGTCGGCCAGGGCGTCGCGCAGCGCGACGTAGATGTCGAAGTCGGCGGCGAAGACCGGCAGGTGGTGCAGGGTCACGCCGTCCGGGGTGGTGCGCTCGACGGTGATCGGCGCGGCGGACAGCTCGGCGGCCGCGATCGCGGCGACCGGCAGGCCGCGGACGCGGTCGGGGCCGGCCTCGCGGACCTCGTCGAGGCTGCGCAGGTCGACCACCTGGCGCAGGCCGAGCGCGCCGAGCAGGTCGAGGTCCTCGTCGGTGAGGCGGTTGAGGCCGTCGCTGCGCAGCGCGACACCGGACCGCAGCACCTGCCCACCGGCCGTCCGGTAGCCACCGAGATCGCGGGCGTTGACGGCCCCGCGCAGGCCGAGGCTCCGAGCCTGCTGGAGGGCCTGCGAGACGGCCTCCGGGGCCCCCTCCCGCACGCCGTCCCGGATGTCCTCCGCCGACGTCCGCGCGGCTTTCCGGGTGGCCCCGATTGCGGCGGTCTCGGTCTGCTGCTCGGTCACGCGGTGGCCTCCATTGGATATTCGGACTGTGCCATGGCACAACCCGACGCGATATTGCATGAACCTGCCCGACGGAACAGGGGGATGTGCAAGAGTGTCATGCGCAACGCCGCCAGTGTAGGGCGCGGCATACCTGCCACGGCCGCACGGTCGGTGACCAGCGGTAACGCTCAGGCGCGGTTTTTAATTCTCAATTCATTATTTGCGCAACAGGTGCTCTTCCGGTCACAATCAGCGCCTTCGTGGCATCGCCATGAACGTTGGTAACAGATTCGCTGCACTCCTGCCCATTTGGTCCCAATCGGTGCGGAGTCTCCACCAGGATGGGCGCCGGGCAGCCTGCTGCCCGCGAACAGCGACCGGGCAGGCGAGCGCCGAGCAGCGAAGCGCCCTGCCCAGGGGAGGAACACACATGGGTCGAGCGACCCGAAGAGTTGCCGCCTGCGCGGCAGCAGTCCTGCTGGCCGGTGGCCTGCAGTCGTCCCTCGCACACGGAGCCACCACGGCTCCCAGGATCGACCTCACGGTCCTGGTGATCAGCGACGGCGGCCCCGCCTCGGCGGCCATCGCCGCCGAGCTGAAGAGCCAGGGCACCCCGTACAAGCTGGTCGACCTCAACGACGCCGGACGCCCGGTGATCAATGCGGCCTTCCTCAGCGACAGCCTCAACGGGCAGCCGCGCGGCAAGTACCAGGGCATCGTGCTGCCCAACGACAACCCGTTCGAGGCCGGGTCCGCCGAGATGGCGGCGATCGCCGCCTACGAGGCCGCGTTCGGCGTGCGACAGGTCGACGCGTACACCTACGCCAGGCCGGAGGTCGGCCTGAACTACGCCGCCAATCCCGGCTACATGGGCAGCCTCGACGGCTTCGAGGGCCAGGTCTCCACGGCCGGGCTCGCGGGCCCGTTCGGCTACCTCAAGGGCAGCGTCCCGTTCGAGGACAACGACCCGGCGATCGGCGAGAGCTACGGCTTCCTCGCCACCCCGCTCAGCACCCTGCCGGCCGGTGCGAGCTTCACCCCGCTGGTCGAGACGACCATCCCGGGCACCACCACCAAGGGCTCGCTGGTCGGCGAGTACACCCACGACGGCCGCAAGGAGCTGGTCGTCACCTTCGTCTACAACCAGTACCAGCAGCAGTACCGGCTGCTGGCACGCGGCATAGTCGACTGGATAACCCAGGGCGTCCACCTCGGCTACGACCGCAACTACTTCGCGGCCCACGTGGACGACGTCTTCCTGGCGGACGACCGCTGGGACACCGTGCTGAAGTGCACCCCCGGTGACGTCACCTGCCCGCCCGGCACCCCCGAGACGGCCAACCCGATCCGGATGACGCCCGCGGACGCGCAGTACGCCAAGCAGTGGCAGACCGCCAACAACTTCACCATGGACATGGTGTTCAACGGCGGCGGCAGCGAGGACTGGAAGGCCGACCACACCGCCACCACCGACCCGGTGGTGGACCAGATGGTCGCCGACCAGGCCAGCTACCGGTGGGTCAACCACACCTACACCCACCCGTACCTGGGCTGCCTGCAGGACGTCTCGGTGGTGCCGTGGAAGTGCAGCAAGGACGCCGCCGGCAACACCGTCTGGGTCGACCAGGCCACCATCACGTCCCAGATCAAGAACAACATCGACTGGGCCGCGGCGCGCAACCTGCACATCGACAAGACCGAGCTGGTCACCGGTGAGCACTCCGGCCTGCTGACCGCCCCGCAGGAGACCAGCGACAACCCGTACCTGGCCCCCTCGCTGGTCACCAACGGGGTCAAGTGGACGGCCAGCGACGCCTCCCGCGAGCCCGCCCAGCGGGCCGTCGGCTCGTCCGTGCTGACCGTGCCGCGCTACCCGATGAACGTCTTCTACAACGCCGGCACGGCGAAGGAGGAGACGGACGAGTACAACTGGATCTACACCAGCGTGGCCAACGGTGGCAGCGGGGTCTGCGAGAACAACGCCAACTCCACCTGCCTGCCGACGCCGCTGGACGTCAACACCGGTTACCAGTCGTACATCGTGCCGCTGGAGGCCCGGATCGACCTCGGCCACGTGCTGAGCAACGACCCGCGACCGCACTTCATCCACCAGTCGAACCTGTCCGAGGACCGGATCGTCTACCCGGTGCTGGAGAAGGTCCTCTCCACCTACCGCGCGCTGCACGCCGACAACGCGCCGATCGTGAACCTGGCGCAGAAGGACATCGGCGCCGAGTTCCAGCGCCGCGCGGCCTGGAACACCGCCCTCGCCAACGGCCAGGTCAGCGCCTACCGGGTCGGCGACACCGTCACGGTGAACGCCCCGGCCGGCGTCCAGGTCCAGGCCACCATGCCGACCGGCACCACGCAGAAGCTCGCGATCGGCTCGGCCGCGTTCGGCACCGCGTACGCCGGTACGCTGTCCGGCTGGGTGAAGCCCGGCGCGCTGCAGAGCAGCGTCCAGCTCAAGCTGTCCGCAGCGGTCACCCCGGCGGCTCCGGCCGCCGCGCCGAACACCGCCAAGACGCTGACCGCCCCGGCTCCGGCCGACAAGAAGGTCGTGCCCCAGGGCACCGCCGACGCCGTCCCCGCCGGCCCGAGCGACACCGCCCGGACCGACGCCCCGACGCTGGTCCCCGGCAGCGGGGTCCCGGTTCCGGGCAAGGGCCTCACGGCCGGCAAGGGCAGCACCAAGGGCACCGCCAAGAGCGGCGCCCAGAACGGCAAGGCCTCCGGGGGGAAGGCCGACCCGACCAAGAAGACCGCCGGCCAGTCCGGCACCCGCTAACCGGTGACGCCGGTGGTGGGGCGGGCGACGGCCCGCCCCACCACCGGCCGCCGGGCCCGGCCGTCCAGGCCGGGCGCTTGACGCAAGGACAGGAGGGGGGACAGGAATGCGCGTCACCCTGCTCACCGAGGGGACGTACCCGCACCAGCACGGCGGCGTGAGCGTCTGGTGCGACCAGCTCGTCCAGGGCATGCCGGACGTCGACTTCGACGTCATCGCCGTCACCGGCACCGGCCACGAACCGCTGGCCTGGGAGCTGCCCGCCAACGTGCGGTCCGTCACGACCGCACCGCTCTGGGGCCCTGCCGCCGACGGCAGAGCACCCCGCGGCCGCGAGATGCGCCGCTTCCTCAACGCGTACGAGCGCTTCCTGCACTCCATCCTGGACCCGGTCTACACCACCCACTTCGGCACCGAGCTGTACGGCTTCGCCGACCTCGCCCGGCGCGGGCTGCTCAGCCCGGCGCTGCGCAGCGAGCGCGCCCTGCGCACCCTCCAGCACGTCTGGACCCGCGACTACCTCTCCACCGGCGTCTCCCGGCCCACCCTGCACGACGCGCTCAACGCCACCGACCTGCTGGAGCACGCGCTGCGCCCGCTGTCGGTCGAGCCGCCCCAGGACGGCGTCGCGCACGCCGCGAGCGGCGGCCTCGCCACCCTCCCGGGGCTGATCGCCTCACAGCAGTACGGCGTACCGTTTCTCCTCACCGAACACGGCATCTACCTGCGCGAGCGCTACCTCGGGTACCGCACCGGCCCCTACCGCTGGCCGGTCAAGGCGCTGCTGCTGGGCTTCTACCGGATGCTCGCCGAGGAGAGCTACCGGCGGGCCGCGCTGGTCACCCCCGGCAACCGGTACAACCGGCGCTGGGAGGAGCGCGGCGGCACGCCGTCCGCGCACATCCGGACCGTCTACAACGGCGTGGACCCGGCGGCCTTCCCGCCCGCCGGGCCGGAGCCCGAGACGCCCACGCTCAGCTGGGCCGGCCGGGTCGACCCGATCAAGGACCTGGAGACGCTGATCCGCGCCTTCGCGATCGTGCGGAGCGAGATACCCGACGCACGGCTGCGGCTGTTCGGCGGCACGCCCAAGGGCGGCGAGGCCTACCGCGACCAGTGCATAGCCCTGGCCGCCGAGCTCGGCGTCGCCGACTCGGTGGCCTTCGAAGGCCGCGTCGCGGACATCACCGACGCGTACGCGGCGGGGAACGTGGTGATGCTCTCCAGCATCAGCGAGGGCTTCCCGTTCACCCTGATCGAGGCGATGTCCTGCGGCCGCTCCACCGTCTCGACCGACGTGGGCGGCGTGCGGGAGGCCGTCGGCGACACCGGCCTGGTCGTCCCGCCGCGCGAACCCGAACCGATGGCCGCCGCCGCCGTCGAGCTGCTGCGCGACCCGGAGCGCCGGGCCCGGCTCGGCGAGCAGGCCCGGCTGCGGGTGATCGAGCAGTTCACGCTCCGCCAGAACATCGACGGCTTCCGCGGCATCTACACCGAGCTGCTGGGCACCTCCCGCTGGCTGCCGAACGGCGTGGTCGCCGTCGCCGACGGGGCCGAACCGGACTGGGACGAACCCGTCGCCGACGAAACCCCCGAAGCGGACTGGGACGAGCCCGTGGTCGTCACCGAGCGCAGCGAGGTGGGCGCGTGAGCGAGCGCAGAGAGCGAACCATGACCAGGTGCGCGTCCCGCGAAGCGGCCGCCGAGCGCAGCGAGGTGGGCGCATGAGCGGCCCGCTCCGCCTGGTGCCCGACGAGGCCGGCCCCGAGTGGGCCGAGCAGACCGTCCAGCTGCGCACCCTCCCGAGGGGGCGCCGCCGGCCCGTGCTGCCCGCGCAGCGGACCGAGCCCGAGGAGCAGCTGGACCTCTCCCCGGACCCGCTGGACGAGCTCGCCGAGCGGCTCGCCGACGTATGCGCCGACGCCGTCCACCCCTACGAGATCGCGGCCTTCCTGGAGTCCGACGGCCTCTCCGACGAGCAGGCCGGGCTGCTGTACGGCCGCCCCGACGCGTTCACCGTCGCCGAGGAGCTGTTCGAGAAGGTCGAGCGCCGCTACCCGGGCCCGAGCTCCGAGTTCGCCAACCCCTGGCGGGCCGATCCCTGGCGCTGCGTCGTACGCGGCCTGGTGTTCGCCCTGCCCGGCCTCGGCTACCTGCTCGGCGCCAACCTGTTCGCGGCCACCCGGATGCGCTTCGGCCTCCCCTCCGGGATGCTCGCGCTCTCCGTCGCCACCCTGGTCAGCTGGTCCTGGAACCAGGCGCTGGCGCACCGCTCGTACGCCTGGCTGGGCCGTGGCCGGCGCCGTGCGGCCGGGATCTGCCTGGCCGTCGGCGCACCGCTGGGCGCGCTGGTCGCGGCCACCGCCGGGTACGTGATCGGCGGCCCGCTGGGTGCGCTCTGCTTCGCCGCCGGGCAGTCCGGCTACCTGGCGGCGGCCACCGTCCTGCTGGTGCTCGGGCGGGAGAAGTTCCTGCTGGTCGCACTGGCACCGTCCGCGATCGGTGCGGGCGTGGTGCTGGCCGTGGACGTGCCGCAAGTCGTCCGGACGGTCGTGCTGCTGGCCTCGCTCGGGCTGGCGGTGGGGCTGGCCGCCCGGGAGATCGTCCGCTGCCTGCGCAGCGAGCAGGACGCCACCGTGCTGAAGCTGCCGTTGCGCCAGGAGGTGCCGCACCTGCTGTTCGGCCTGGCGGTCGGCACCCTCACGATGATCGCCGGTCTCGGCACCACCGTGCACCAGGCGGTCCGCACCGGCGCCGCCGAAGGCGCGTCCGCCAGCCCGACGGGGCCGGCCATGATCGCGCTGACGCTGAGCCTCGGGCTCGCCGAGTGGCTGCTCTTCCGTTACCGGGCGATGGCAGTGGCCGGGCTGCGGATCAGTCACACCCCCGCCGCGTTCGCCCGCCGCACCGGCGGTGTGCTGCTCGGCTGCCTGTTCATCTACCTCACCACCGTGGCCGCGCTGGACGCCGCCGCCACCGTGCTCTGGCCCGGCGCCCCGGCGCTCGGCGTCCCGGAGCTCGGCGCGCTGCTGCTGCTCGGCGGCTCACTCTGGCTGGCGCTGCTGCTGAACGCCTTCGGGTTCAGCTGGAGCACCGCCCTGATCTGTCTGGCAGCCGCGGGCGCCGAGTGCGCCGGGCTGCTGACCGGTGTGGACCCGACCGTCCTGCAGCTGATCGGCTGCGGGGCCGCGGCCGCCGTCCTCACCGCCATCGCCGGGCCCGTGCTCGGCCGCACCACCAAGCACCGCTGAACCACCAGCGCTGGGTCACCACCGTTCCGCACCCAGCCGACCTCACCCGTACCAAGAGCAGAAAGCGATTCACCGGATGAGCAACGTCGCCGTCACCGGAGCCGAAGGCTTCATCGGCTCCCACCTCGTCGAGACCCTGGTCGCGGACGGCCACCAGGTCCGCGCGATGGTGCAGTACAACTCCTTCTCGTCCTTCGGCTGGCTGGAGACCCTTCCCAAGGAGGTGCTGGACTCCGTCGAGATCGTCCTCGGCGACGTCCGGGACCCGGGCTCCGTCATCGACCTGATCAAGGGCACCGAGGCGGTGTACCACCTGGCCGCCCTGATCGCGATCCCGTACTCCTACCGGGCTCCGCACTCCTACGTCGACACCAACGTCACCGGCACCCTCAACGTGCTGGAGGCCGTGCGCCACTTCCACATCCCCCGCCTGGTGCACACCTCCACCAGCGAGACCTACGGCACCGCGCAGACCGTGCCGATCACCGAGGACCACCCGATCAACACCCAGTCCCCGTACGCCGCCTCCAAGGCCGGCGGGGACCGGCTGGCCGACAGCTACTACGCCAGCTTCGACACCCCGGTCGTCACGCTGCGCCCGTTCAACACCTTCGGCCCCCGCCAGTCGATGCGCGCCGTCATCCCGACCGTGATCGCCCAGCTGGCCGCCGGCGAGCGCGAGATCACCCTCGGCGACCTGCGCCCGACCCGTGACTTCACCTTCGTGAAGGACACCGCCAACGCCTTCCGCACGGTCGGCACCGCCCCGGCGGAGACCGTGGTCGGCAAGACCTTCAACGCCGGCACCGGCGGCGAGATCTCGGTCGGCGACCTGGTCACCCTGATCGGCAAGCTGATGGGCGTGGACGTCACGGTGAAGGAGGACGAGCAGCGCATCCGTCCGACCAACTCCGAGGTGATGCGCCTGGTCGCCGACGCCACCCGGCTGCGCACGGCCACCGGCTGGGCCCCGGAGTTCTCCCTGGAGCAGGGCCTGGAGCAGACCATCGAGTTCTTCCGCGACCCCGCCAACCTGGCGCGCTACAAGACCGACATCTACAACGTCTGACCTGCCGCACCTCACTGGCAGCACCGACACCCAAAAGGCTCCTGTCGCACCATCCTTCCGTGGGGGAAACACCATGCACGCAGTGATCCTGGCCGGTGGTAAGGGCGTACGCCTTCGTCCGTACACCACCGCGCTCCCCAAGCCGCTCGTCCCGATCGGCGACCAGCACGCGATCCTGGAGATCGTGATGCGCCAGCTCGCCGCGGCGGGCTTCACCACCGTCACCCTGGCCATCGGCCATCTCGGCCACATCATCCGCGCCTACGTCGGCAACGGCTCCCAGTGGGGGCTGCGGGTCGGCTACGCCGTCGAGGACAGCCCGCTCGGCACCATGGGCCCGCTGCTCACCATGCAGGACCGGCTGCCCGAGCACTTCCTGGTGATGAACGGCGACATCCTCACCGACCTGGACTTCGCCGGGGTGCTCAAGCACCACGAGGCCTCCGGGGCGCCGCTCACCATCGCCACCTACGCCCGCCAGGTCAAGATCGACTTCGGTGTGCTGACCACCGAGTCCGGCTCCATCACCGGCTTCCAGGAGAAGCCGAGCATCGACTACCGGGTCTCGATGGGCGTCTACGGCGTGTCCCGCTCGGCACTCGCCGCGTACACCCCCGGCCTGCCGCTGGGCTTCGACGAGCTGGTGCTCGACCTGCTCGCCGCGAAGACCCCGCCGGCCGCCTACGAGTTCGGCGGCTACTGGCTGGACATCGGCCGCCCGGACGACTACGACCGGGCCAACGCCGAGTTCGCGCTCAACCGCTCGCTGCTGCTCCCGGGCGGGCCGGCCGAGGGCCTGTACGCCGTACCGAACGAACCGGAGCTGCCGATCCCGGCCGCCCGCACCGCGCCGGACGCCGCCGACGGGCAGCCGACGGCCTCCGCCGCGACGGGCCCCGAGAACGACGGACGGGCCGCGTGAGAATCCTGCTGCTCGGCGTGGACGGCTTCCTCGGCCGGCACGCCGCCACCGTCCTGCGGTCACTGCACGGAGCCACCGTGCTGACCGCCGGGCGGCGGCCCGACCACGACCTGCACCTGGACCTGGCCACCGCACAGGCCGGCCCGCTCGGCGAGGAACTGGCCGCGCTCGCCCCCGACGCGGTGGTGAACTTCGCCGGCGCGGTCTCCGGCAGCGCGGTCACCCTCGCCGAGGTCAACGCGCGCGGCCCGGCCGTGCTCTGCGAGGCCCTGGGGCTGGGCGCACCGAAGGCCCGGCTGGTGCACATCGGCTCGGCCGGCGAGTACGGCGTCTGCGCCCCCGGCAGCTCCCTCGCCGAGGACGCCGACGCCCGCCCGGTCGGCGTCTACGGCGCCACCAAGCTGGCCGGCTCCCTCGCGGTGACCGGCTCGCCGCTGGACGCCGTGGTGCTGCGGGTGTTCAACCCGGTCGGCCCGGGCGCACCGGCCGGCTCGCTGCCCGGCCGGCTCGCCGCCGAGCTGCGCCGGGCGGCCCCGGACGGAGCCGACGGCGTGGTGAAGGTCGGGGACCTCTCGGCCCACCGCGACTTCGTCGACGCCCGGGACGTCGCCCGCGCGGTCGGCCTGGCCGTCGGCGCCGAGCGCCCGCTGCCGCGGGTGCTCAACCTCGCCTCCGGGCAGGCCAAGCCGGTCCGGGCGATCGCGGACGGCCTGGCCGCCGCGGCCGGCTTCACCGGCCGGATCGACGAGAGCGGGGCCGGCTCCGAGCGCTCGGCCGCCGTCTCCTGGCAGCAGGCCGACGTCTCGGCCGCCGCCCGGGAGCTCGGCTGGTACCCGGAGACCGCCCTCGCCGACACCCTGCGCGACCTCTGGCTCAGCACCGATCCACTGGTCACCGCATGACCGGCGCAAGCCAGTTCGACGGCCGCCTGCTGGTGCCGCTGTACGTCCACCCCGCGGTGGACCCGGCGGCCTGGCAGGCGGTCGCCGCCGCCGACCCGGGCCGGATCGCCGCCGTCGTGCTGAACCTGGCCGACGGCCCCGGCGACACCCCCGACAACGTCTTCGCCGAGGCCGCCGACGAGCTGCGCAAGGCCGGCCTCCCACTGCTCGGCTACGCCGACACCGACTACGGCCGGCGACCCCATGCCGCCGTGGTCGACGACATCCTGACGTACCGTCAGCGACACGGCATCACCGGCGTCTACCTCGACCAGGTCGCCACCCATCCGGGCGCGCTGGCGCACTACCGGCGCCTGGCCACCGCGGCCCGCGCCGCCGGCTGCGCCACCGTGGTGTTCGGCCACGGCGACCACCCCGATCCCGGCTACGCCGAGGTCGGCCTCGCCGACCTGCTGGTCACCTTCGAGGGCGACTGGGAGACCTACCGCGCGATGACCCTGCCGCTCTGGACCGGCCGGCACGCCGCCGCCCGCTTCTGCCACCTGGTGTACGACGTCCCGGCCGGGGAGGCCGGAGAGGCCGCCGCGCTGATCGCCGCCCGCCGGGCGGGCGTCGGCTGCGCCGTCCCGGGCGCCGGGGACAACCCCTGGCGCACCCTGCCGCACGCCCTGAGCGTCACCGAACCGACCTGACCCCACCCGGAGTTCGAGTACCGTGACCCGTCGCACCCGGCCCCTGTGGGCCGCCCTCGCCCTGACCACCGCCCTGGCGCTGACCTCGTGCAGCAGCTCGGGCTCGGAGGACGAGGAGGACCCCTCCGCCGACGCCACCGGCGCCCAGCCGCCCGCGGCCACCGCCGCACCCGTCCCGGGCACCCCGTCCGCACCCTCGACGAGCGACCCCGGGACGCCGGGCACCCCGCCGCCCACGGCGGCCCCGAGCACCCCGGGCACCCCGGGCACCCCGGGCACCCCGGGCACCCCGAGTACCCCCGGGACCCCGGCGACACCCGCGACCCCGGGCACCCCCGGGACCCCCTCCGCGCCCGGCACCGCGCCGCAGCCCGCCGGTGCCCGCTGGCAGCCCACCCCCGGCCTCGCCTGGCAGTGGCAACTCGGCGGCGGCGTCGACCAGTCGGTGGACGTCCCGGTCTACGACGTCGACGGCTTCGAGACCGACGCCTCCGTGGTCGCCGCCCTGCACGCCAAGGGCCGGAAGGTCATCTGCTACATCAACGCCGGCTCCTGGGAGGACTTCCGCCCCGACGCCGCCGCCTTCACCAAGGCCCTCCAGGGCTCCGGCAACGGCTGGAAGGGCGAGAAGTGGTTCGACATCCGCAAGCTCGACCAGCTGAAGCCCCTGATGGCGGCCCGCTTCGACATGTGCCGCAGCAAGGGCTTCGACGCCGTCGAGCCCGACACCATCGAGGCCTACAACCAGAACAGCGGCTTCCCGCTGACGGCGGAGGACCAGCTGCGGTACAACCGCATGCTGGCCTCGCTCGCCCATGAGCGCGGCCTGGCGATCGGCCTGAAGAACGACCTGGACCAGATCCCCGCCCTGCTGGGCGACTTCGACTTCGCCGTGAACGAGGAGTGCGCGCAGTTCGACGAGTGCGCCCGGCTCTCGCCCTTCATCCAGGCGGGCAAGGCGGTCTTCCACGTCGAGTACAAGCTCGGCACGGAGAAGTTCTGCGCCCGGACCAAGTCGCTGGGCTTCAGCTCGATGCAGAAGAAGCTGGAACTGGACGCCTGGCGGAAGCCCTGCTGAGGCCCCGTCGGGGCAGCAGGGCGTACCGGTCCGCCAGGCACTCCGTCCGAAGGGTTACTTGACAGCCAGCCAGATGACGGCGCCCACCACGACCAGCGCGACGACGGCGATGACCGCGATCAGGCCGGTCCGGCTGCCGCCGCTGCTGCTGCTGCCGTAGGTGGAGACGGAGCCCGGCGCCTGGGGTGCCGGGGTCTCGTCGACGAACGCCCGGAACATCTGGGTGCTGCCGGCGGGGTCGTAGTCGTTGTCAGCCATGGCACGGACTCTAACGAATCCGCCGACCCCGCCGACACCCCGGACCCTCCTCCGGTGCTCGCCACCCACCCGGCGCGACGACCCGGGCAAGGGAGTACGACAAGCTTGTGAAGTCTGTCCCGACCGTGGAATGCCCGCCCCTGTGATCCGGTTGACTCGGGTCATGACCGGAATCCACAGTGACGCCCCCGGCCGGGTCCAGCTCGGCACCTCCGACCTCGCCGTGCACCCGCTCTCCCTGGGCGGCAACGTCTTCGGTTGGACGGCCGACGAGGAGCAGTCCTTCGCCGTCCTCGACGCGTACGCGGCCGCCGGCGGCAACTTCGTCGACACCGCCGACACCTACTCCTCCTGGGTGCCCGGCAACGCCGGCGGCGAGTCCGAGAGCATCATCGGCGACTGGCTGCGCAGCCGGGGCAACCGCGACGACATCGTGATCGCCACCAAGGTCGGCCTGCACCCCGAGGCGCGCGGCCTGCGCGCGGCCACCATCAAGTCCTCGGCCGAGGGCTCCCTGCGCCGCCTCGGCGTCGACCACATCGACCTCTACTACACCCACCAGGACGACGACACCCCGGTGGAGGAGTTCATCACCGCGCTGGACGAGCTGGTGAAGGAGGGCAAGGTCCGCGCGATCGCCGCCTCCAACATCGGCGCCGAGCGGCTCGCCGAGGCGCTGGCCTTCTCCGAGCGCGAGGGCCTGGCGAAGTACGTCGCCGTCCAGCCGCACTACAACCTGGTCTCCCGCGCCACCTTCGAGGGCCCGCTCGCCGACGTGGTCGCCGAGCACGGCCTGGCCACCGTGCCCTACTACGCCCTCGCCTCCGGCTTCCTGACCGGCAAGTACCGCCTCGGCGGCGCCGACGTGGCCAGCGCCCGGTCCGAGGGCGCCTCCCGCTACCTGGCCGACCCGCGCGGCCCCAAGGTGCTGGAGGCACTGGACACGGTCGCCGCCGAGCACGGTGCCGAGCTCGCCACCGTCGCCCTGGCCTGGCTGGGCACCCGCCCGACGGTCGCCGCCCCGATCGCCAGCGCCCGCCGCGTCGAGCAGCTCCCCCCGCTGCTGGCCGCCGCTTCGCTGCGCCTCACGCCGGAACAGCTCACCCTGCTGGACGGCGCCTCCTCCTGACTCCAGCGCGGCGGGGCCCCGCGGGGCGAGTGCGCCCGGGGGCGGGGCGGGGGGGGGGCCCCGGGGGGGCCGGGGCGGGGGGGGGGGGCCCCCCCCGGGCCCCCCCGCCACCGCTCAGTGGATCTCGGTGACCACCACGTCCAGCTGCCACGGCTTGCGGGCGGTGCCCTCGGCCGCGACCTCCACCCGGTGCCCCAGCCCGAGCAGCGCGTCCACCAGCTCGCCGGGCGTCTTCGGCTCGGCGCCCGCCACCAGCAGGTCGCGGACCAGCCGGCCCTTGGTGGCCTTGTTGAAGTGGCTCACCACGGACCGCTTGCCGTCGCGCTCCTGCAGTACCCGCACGGTGGCCGTGCGGGTCACCAGCTCGCCGGCCGGCTTCCACGCCGCCGCGTACGCGGAACTGCGCAGGTCCAGCACCAGGCCGTCCGCCACCTCGGGCAGCACGGACGCCGTCGCGGTGCGCCAGTACGGGCCGAGCGCCCCCAGGCCGGGCAGCTTCACCCCCATCGAGCAGCGGTAGGGCGGGATCCGGTCGCCGATCCGGACCGCGCCCCAGAGGCCGGAGAAGACCAGCAGCGAGCGCTCGGCCCGCCCGTACGCGGCCTCGTCCAGGGTGGCCAGACCGAGGTTGTCGAAGAGCACCCCGGTGTACACCTCGCCGGCGGGCCGCGCGCCGGCCGTCGGCAGCCCCGCGTTCCGGGCGACCTCGCCGCGCAGGCCGGGGCTGAGGCCGAGCACCCCGGCGGCGACCTCCTCGTCGCCCCGGCAGAGCCCGACCAGGGTCTCCAGCACCTGCGCGCGCGCCGCCGTCAGCCCGGGCAGCGACAGCGCGTCGAGCGCCACCGGCACTCCGTCCCCGGACGCGGCCTTGCCCTCCGAGGGCGGCAACAGCACCAGCACAGCGGACTCCTCAACATTTTGTGGCGGGCGAACCCCGCCACCCTACGCAAACCGGCAGGGCCGCGGGTAACCCGTCACAGCTCGGTCCCGGGGGCCGCCGCCGCGACCGCCGTCGCCCCGGCGCCGAGCGCCAGGCAGAGCGGCGAGTAGTACCGCGTGTTCAGCCGTCTGAACCGCTCCGTCCGCTCGCTCAGCACACCGAACGCCAGCGGCCCCGCCGCCCCGCGCGCCAGCAGGACCCCCGCGACCGTCCGGACGCCGGCCCGGCGCACCCGCCGCGGCCCCACCGCCGGCAGCACCCCGGCCTCCGCGCCCACCAGGTACGCCGCCGTCCCCAGCAGCCCGGCCACCGCGAGGCAGGCCGCCGCCGGCGGCACACCGTCGCCCGTGCCGACCACGGTGTCCGCGAACTCCTGTGGCGACCGCGCCGGCCACGGCGTCACCGCCCAGAGCGCGTGCAGCGCCCCCGTCACCGCCAGGACCCCGGCCACCGCCGTCCCCGTCACCCGTACCGCGCCGGTCACCCGATCCTCCCCCGTCACCCGTTCCGTGCCCATCCGCCGAGCCCCCCTCCGAGTCCGATCAACGGGACCACCCTACGAGTGCTTACGGGGAATCCGGTGGGCCGTCGGCCGGCCCCGGCATACGGTGGCACCGAAGGAGAGTGACGAGATGACCATGCGCCCCCTGGACCTGGTACCCGGCGACGACGACGCCGTGGAGGAGTCCCTGCCGGTCCGGCTGCCCGCCGACCTGCCGCCGCAGACCCGGCAGGCACTGGAGTTCGCGCTCCGGGCGGCCGCCCAGGCGGTGCTGGCCGGCCGGGTGCGGGTGACGGAGGCGTCCGGCCCGGACCGTGCCGAGCTGGCCTTCGACGTGCGGCAGTCCGAGCTGCCCGAGGCCCTGGCCGAGAAGCCGGCGCCCAGCCGGGAGGACCGCCGGATCGCCCTGGTCGCCCGGATCCGGGCCGGCAACGCGGAGACGCTGGAGAGGCTCAAGGACCTGTGACCGGGCAGCAGCGGAGCCGCGACGTCGAGTACCTCGACCTGGCGGACGTCAGTTACCTCGCCGGCGGCCCGGAGAACATCCGCGACCTCGGCGCGCTGCTCTCGGCGCTCGGCCGCCCGCGGGCGAGCCTCTTCGGCGCGGATGCCTACCCCGACCTCTGGACCAAGGCGGCCGCGCTCGGCCAGAGCCTCGCCCGCAACCACCCGCTGATCGACCGGAACAAGCGCACCGCCTTCGAGGCGATGCTGCTCTTCCTCGACTACAACGCCGAGCCCTACACCGACCCGCACCCGGACGACGCCGTCGCCTTCGTGCTCCGGCTGGCCACCGGCGGCTACGACGACGCGGTCGCCCTGGCCGCCAAGGACCTCAGGTCCCTGCTGGGCCGCTGAGCCGGGCCGGGCCGGTTCCGGGTCCCCGAGCACCGGCTCGGCCCGGCCCGGTGACCGGGGCGGGCGTCGGCGCGCCCGCCGCCGACGTCCGCCCGGAATCACCCGATTCGCCCTACGCTGCCTGCATGCCACGCCGAAAACTGCGCGTCAAGGCCGCCGACTCGGCCCGGATCAATGCCGAACTGACCGAGCTGCGCGCCCGCCTGGAGATCCGCACCGAGTGGCCGGAGGCCGTGCTCGCGGAGGCCGAGCAGGCCGCCGAGTCGCCGCGGCTGCCGGAGTACGACGCGACCGACCTCCCGCTCTTCACCGTCGACCCGCCCGGCTCCCGCGACCTCGACCAGGCCATGCACCTGGCCCACCGCCCCGGCGGCGGCTACCGGGTGCACTACGCGATCGCCGACGTCGCCGCCTTCGTCCGCCCCGGCGGGGAGATCGACGCCGAGGCCCGCCGCCGCGTCCAGACCCTCTACTTCCCCGACCACCGCGTCCCCCTGCACCCGGCCCGGCTCTCCGAGGACGCCGCCAGCCTGCTGCCCGGCGAGACCCGCCCGGCCCTGCTCTGGCAGCTCGACCTGGACGCCGACGGCGGCGTCGTCCTCGCCGACCTGCGCCGCGCGCTGGTCCGCTCGCACCGCCGGCTCGACTACACCGACGTCCAGCGGGCCGTGGACGCCGGCGGCGCCGACGAGCAGCTCGCCCTGCTCGCCGCCGTCGGCCGGCTCCGCGAGGAACAGGAGCGGGCCCGCGGCGGGGTCAGCCTGCCCGTCCCCGAGCAGGAGATCGAGGAGACCCTGCACGGGTACGTCCTCGGCTACCGCGCGCTCACCCCCGCCGACGGCTGGAACGCCCAGATCTCCCTGCTCACCGGGATGGCCGCGGCCGAGCTGATGCTGGACGCCGGAGTCGGCCTGCTGCGCACCCTGCCCGCCGCGCCCGCCGCCGCGTACGAGCGGCTGCGCCGCACCGCCCGGGCGCTCGACGTCGACTGGCCGGACGGTCTCCCGTACCCGGACCTCATCCGCTCCCTCGACCCGGACGCCCCGCTGAACGCGGCCTTCCTCAACGAGTGCACCGGCCTGCTGCGCGGGGCCGGCTACCGGGCCTTCGACGAGACCCAGGGCCTGCCCGCCCCGGCCGATCCCGCGCACGCCGCGCTGGCCGCGCCGTACGCGCACTGCACCGCGCCGCTACGCCGGCTCGGGGACCGCTACGCCCAGGAGGTCTGTGCCGCCGTGGCCGCCGGCGAGTCGGTGCCGGACTGGGCCCGGGAGGCGCTGCCCGGTGTCCCCGCCCTGATGGCGGCCGGGGACCGCCGCTCGGCCGAGGTCGAACGGGCCTGCGTCGACCTGGTCGAGGCGGAGCTGCTGGCCGGCCGGGAGGGCGAGGACTTCCCCGCCGTGGTCATCGACGTGGACGAGCAGCGGCCCGCCCGGGGCACCGTGCAGCTGCGCGAGCCCGCCGTCCGGGCCCGCTGCGACGCGGCGGGCGGCGCCGGCGGGGCGAACGGCGCCGCCCTTCCGCTCGGCGGGCGGATCGTCGCCCGCCTGACGCAGGCCGACGCCGTCACCCGTACGGTCCGCTTCACCGCCGTCTGACGCCACCTCGCCGGGGCCCAGGCCCCGGGCCCGCCGCGGCCGTCCGGCCCGCCCCGCCGGTCCGGCGCCACCCGGACGGTCCGCTGCACCCCCGCCCGGCGGCGCCCGGGTGGGAGGATCGACCCGTGGCCGAACCGACCTCCCCCCGCACGCCGTCCACCGACCCCGGCCGGCGCCGCAGGCTGCTGATCCTCGGGATCTGCTGCCTGAGCCTGTTCATCGTCGGGCTCGACAACACGGTGGTGAACATCGCCCTCCCGGCGATCCAGAAGGACTTCGACGCCCCGGCCTCCGGCCTGCAGTGGGTCATCGACGCCTACACCCTGGTGCTGGCCTCGCTGCTGATGCTGTTCGGCTCGGTGGCCGACCGCTTCGGCCGCCGCCGGGTGTTCCAGACCGGTCTGCTGCTCTTCGTGCTCGGCTCGCTGCTCTGCAGCCTGGCGCCCAGCCTGGAGTGGCTGGTGGTGTTCCGCGCGGTGCAGGCGGTCGGCGGCTCGATGCTGAACCCGGTGGCGATGTCGATCATCACCAACACCTTCACCGAACCGCGCGAGCGGGCCCGGGCGATCGGCGTCTGGGGTGGTGTGGTCGGCATCTCGATGGCCCTCGGCCCGCTGCTCGGCGGGTTCCTGGTGGACGGCGCAGGCTGGCCGGCGATCTTCCTGATCAACGTCCCGATCGGACTGGTCGCCTTCCTGCTGACCGCCCGTTACGTCCCCGAGTCGCGCTCGCCCAGGCCCCGCCGGCTGGACCCGGTCGGCCAGCTGCTGATGGTGGTGCTGCTCGGCTGCGGCACCGCCGCGATCATCGAGGGCCCCGAGCACGGCTGGACGTCGCCGCTGATCCTCGGGCTCGGGGTGGCGGCGCTGGCCGCGCTGGCCGCCTTCCCGTTCTGGGAGCTCCGGGTCGCCGAGCCGCTGGTCGACCCGCGCTTCTTCCGCAGCGCGCCGTTCACCGGTGCCACCGTCACCGCCGTCTGCGCCTTCGCGGCGCTCGGCGGCTTCCTCTTCCTCAACACCCTCTACCTGCAGGACGTCCGGCACTACAGCCCGGTCGAGGCGGGCCTGTGGACGCTGCCGATGGCCGGGATGATGCTGGTCTGCGCACCGCTCTCCGGCCGGATCGTCGGCGGCCGGGGGCCGCGCGGCCCGCTGGTCGCGGCCGGTCTCGGGCTCGCCACCAGCGGTGTGCTGCTCACCACGCTCACCGCCGACTCCCCGCCGGGCCTGCTGCTGGCCGCCTACGCGCTGTTCGGCTTCGGCTTCGGCATGGTCAACGCGCCGATCACCAACGCCGCCGTCTCGGGGATGCCGCGCGCCCAGGCGGGCGTGGCGGCGGCGGTCGCCTCGACCAGCCGGCAGGTCGGCCAGTCGCTCGGCGTCGCGGTGATCGGCACCGTGGTCACCTCGGCCGTGGTCGGCCCGGTCGCCACCGGCTTCGCCCCGGCCAGCCACGCCGGCTGGTGGATCGTGACCGGGCTGGGCGTCGCGATCCTCGTCCTCGGCCTGGTCACCACCACGGCCTGGGCCACCGGCACCGCCGCCCGGGTGGCCGCCCGCCTCGGCGGCGAGCCGCCCCTGGCCCGCCCCGGAGTACGGGAGGCCCCGCCCGAGCGGCTACCATGACCACTACGGCGGAAGAGCCGGCCGGGCGGTCGCGACGGGTCCTCAGGACCCGCCGAGGAACGTCCGGGCTCCACAGAGCAGGGTGGTGGGTAACGCCCACCCGGGGTGACCCGCGGGACAGTGCCACAGAAAACAGACCGCCCACCGCTTCGGCGATGGGTAAGGGTGAAACGGTGGTGTAAGAGACCACCAGCGACCGGGGTGACTCGGCCGGCTCGGTAAACCCCACCTGGAGCAAGGTCAAGATCGGTGCCCCCGGGCACCGTGCGCGGATGATCGAGGGCTGCTCGCCCGAGTCCGCGGGTAGACCGCACGAGGCTGTCGGCAACGGCAGTCCTAGATGGATGACCGCCTCCCCGGGCCGCGCAAGCAGCCCAGGAGACAGAACCCGGCGTACAGGCCGACTCTTCCGCCCCTTCCGCTCCCGCTCCGGCGCCGTTCCGGGTCGGGCCGAGCGTGTTCGCGCCCATGTGCGCCCCCTTGTCGCTGCTGCCGCCCCCATCCGCCCTGCCCTGAGGGTGGCCCGGCACCCGGTGGGGGGTGGTGGGGGCGTGTCGGTGGTCCGGGGTTCGCGCCCGGCGGCGCCCCTGATGGTGCCCGAGCGACCCTTGACAGCTGCGGTGAGGGGGCCTGCCCACCTCCCCAGGGCGGCGTCCGGCCGTCAGTCTTGACAGGGCGGCAAGCGGAGGCCGCCGGGTCAGCGAAGGGGGCAAAGTCGTGATCGTGCCATTCGGCGAGAGTGGGGCCGGGCCGGAGCTCTACCTGCCCCAGCGGCGCCACACGGCGGGTGGGTTGGGCGACGCGTGGGAGGCGGCGACCGGCGAGCTGGCCGGTGCGCTCTTCGCCTCGCTCGCGCGGCGTGACCAGCGTCAGAAGGGCGAGCAGTACCTGCGGGGACTCCTGCAGGCGAGGGGGCGCAAGTCCATCCGCAACATCGCGGCCCATGTCGGCGGCGCCGCCGCCGAGCAGAGCCTGCACCACTTCATCAGCAGCTCCACCTGGGACTGGATGCCGATGCGGGAGGCGTTGGCCCGCCACCTCTCGCGGGCGGCGGCCCCGCAGGCCTGGGTGGTCGGCCCGATGCCGATCCCCAAGGCCGGCGACCAGTCGGTGGGGGTGGAGCAGGGCTACGACCAGTGCCTGGGCCAGAGCTTCCACGGGCAGCAGGCCTTCGGGGTCTTCTACGCCTCCGAGCTGCTGACCGTCCCGGTGCACTGGCGGCTGTTCCTGCCCGGGTCCTGGCTGCGGGACGACCTCCGGCGGCGTCGGGCCGAGATCCCGGAGGGGATGGCCGAGGAGACGCTGCTGGAGTGCGCGCTCGCCGCCTTCACGGAGTCGGTGGGCAGTTGGCGGGTGCCGGCGCGGCCGGTGGTGCTGAACACCTACGCCGACCGGGTCGCGGCCACCGTCGACCGGTTCACCGCGGCCGGCCTGCCGGTGGTGGCCCGGGTCAGCGGTACGTCCCTGCTGGAGGTCCGCGATCCGGCCCTGCCCGGGTACGGCGGCGGGCCGCTCGCCGCGCAGCGCATCCTGGCCTCGGTCAAGGGTCTGCGTCGCCGCAGCACCTGGGGCGGGCCGACCGGGGCGGGCGGATCGCTCACCGTCGCCGTGCGGGTCGGTCCGGCGGACGGCTCCGGCCGGGCCCGCCGCGCCGGCTCCGGTGACGGCGACCGGGACCTGCTGCTGCTCGGCGAGTGGACGGACCCGGACAGCTCGCCGGTGGCGCTGTGGGTGACCAACCTGGCGTCGGCCCCCGCGGGTGCGCTGCTGCGGCTGACCAAGCTGGCCGGTCGGGCCTGCCGGGACCTCACCGGGGTCGGCGAGGAGGTCGGTCTGCGGGACTTCGAGGGCCGCTCGTTCCGGGGCTGGCACCGGCACATCTCGCTCGCCTCCGCGGCCCATGCGGCCACCGCCATGGCGGGGCTCGGCGGGAGTCCGGTCGAGTACCCCACCCCGCGCTCGGCCTGACCGTGCGCGCCGCCCGGTGGACCGGTGCGGACCGGTCCACCGGGCGTCGGTCCACCGGGGCGGCGGCGGGCCCTACCGCCCGGTACCCGGGTAGACCGCCCCGCGGGCCCGGTGCAGGCGCAGGGCCAGCTGGATCTCCAGCGCACCGGCGGGCTGCTGCCAGTCCGGGCCGAGCAGCTCGGTGATCCGGTCGAGCCGCCGGGAGACGGTGTTGGTGTGCACGTGCAGCTGCTGGGCGGCCCGGGTCGGGCTGCCCCCCGAGGTGAAGTAGGCCTCCAGGGTCTGGACGAGGTCGGTGCCCCGCTGGGTGTCGTAGTCGATGACGGCGCCGACCGCCGAGGTGATGAAGGCACCGGCGTCGCGCTCGTCGGAGAGCAGCAGCCCGAGGAAGCCCAGGTCCGACGCCGAGGCCGTGCCGCCGGTGCCCCCGAGGGCGATCAGCGTGTCCAGGCAGCGCCGGGCCTCCTGGTAGAGCTTGCCGACCGACACCAGGTCCTGGGCCGGCCCGGCCGCTCCCGCGGAGACCGCGTGACCGAGCAGCGGTGACAGTTCGTTGGAGGCCGCCCGGGCGGCGGCCGAGGGGTCCGTGCCCGGGAGCAGCAGCACCAGGAGCTCCCCGCTGACCGTCTTGAGCCCGCCGTGCCGGTAGGCGTACGAGGAGGCCCAGACGGCGGCCTCGCCCTGTCTGCCGCCCTCGGGGCGCAGGACCACCACGACGTGGTGCCCGGACGGGTCGATGCCCAGCCGGCGGGCGCGCGCGCTCAGGCGCCGGCTCGACTGCGGCGTACTGGCGAGCAGGTCGTCCAGGTACTCGTCGCGGGCGGGTCCGGCCGCGGCCGACACGCTGTGCCGCAGCAGCAGGACGAGGGCGACGGCCTGGCCGGTGGAGTACAGCAGCTGTTTGCCCTCGTCGGTCAGCGGGGACTTCGCCTGGAACAGCAGCACGCACGGGCCCGCGACCCCGGTGGTGACGTGGGTCGCCCAGACGGTGTCGGTCACCGCGATCGGCGCACCGGCCGCGTGCGAGTCCACCAGCGCCTTGACCGCCACCGCCTCGTCCAGCCGGGGCAGTTCCCCGGTGCTGGCCAGGACCTGGCCGGACGCGTCCCGCAGGACGAGGGTGCCGTCCAGCGCGTCCCCCATGGCCCGGACGATGTCGTGCGGTTCGGCGCCGCCGAGCACCCGGTCGGCGAACTCGGTCTGGGTCCGGGCGAGCAGGCGGGTGCAGGCCAGGGCGGTCTCGGTGCGGGCGGCGGCCTCCCGCGTGTCGGCCAGCTCGGCCCGCAGCCGTTCCGCCCGCCGGGTGGCCTCGATCGCCGCGGCGGCCATGTCGGCGAACGAGCGGAGCAGGCCGACCTCGTCCGGGGTGAAGTGGCGGCGCTGGCGGGAGGCGCCGTAGAGCGCGCCGACCACCACGTCGCCGTGGGTCATCGGCACCGCGAGGATCGCGCGCAGGCCCTCGGCCCCCACCACCGCGTCGATCTCCGCGGAGTGCGGGAAGCGGTCGTCGGTGAGGTAGTCGGAGGTCCAGAACGGCGCCTGGCGGCCCTGCGCCTGCTCGCCGAGGCCCAGGCCGTGACCGAGCGTCAGCCCCTCGCTGAGCGCGGTGGTCTCACCGTCCGAGCGGTGGACGTAGGAGCCGCCCTGCGGCAGGCGCAGGCTGACGTACGCCATGTCGAAGTCGAGCAGCCGCCGGGAGTGGCCGGTGATGACGTTCAGCAGGGAGTCCAGGTCGGGCTGGTAGGCCAGGTCGCGGGCGGTGGCGACCAGTGACGCCAGCGACGCCTCCCGTCGGCGCCGCTGGTCGGCGGCGGCCCGGACGTCCAGGGCCAGCCGGACGGCGTGTTCGAGGCGCCCGAACTGTTCGGTCGTCAGCTCTTCCTGGCGGGCCGTCCACAGCAGCTCCTCGAAGCGGCCGGCGGGTGCCTCCAGAGCGAGAAGCTCGAGGACAGCCGGTGTATGGGCGTCCATCGACGCGTCGCCCGAGTTCAAGAAGCGTCCCCCCACGCAAGACCACGAGATCGTTGGTGGAGCCTAGGTTGTGCGTTTGTGCTGGTCAAGCAGGAGCGGCCGGGTCAGTCGAGCATGGTGTGCTCCGAGCACCGCGCCGACGGGCCCGCGGTGTCATCGGAGCACCTTACGGGGCACCGTGCGGTTTCGAAACGATGACCTCGGGAGTCGAACAGAGGACTTCCTCGAAAAGGCAAGGGGCGGGGGATGACAGATCTGAAGAGTTACGCGAGATCCCTGGAGCGCAGCCGTACGGCGCTGACCCGGGAGGACCGGCCGGACCGGTTCACCATGGCGGGCCGGGAGTGGGACCTGCTGCCCGGGGTCTTCGCGCCACCGTTCTCGGCGACCACCGCGACGGCCATGGAGATCCTGGGGTTGGACGGCGCACGGGAGACGCCGTACCGGCAGCACGGGTCGTTCCTGGAGATCGGGGCCGGTACCGGCATCATCGCGATCGCCGCGGCCCTGGCGGGCTGTGCGCGGGTGGTCGCCTCCGACATCAACCCGCTCGCGGTGGAGAACACCCGGCTGAACGCGGTGCGGCACGGTGTCACCGACCGGCTGCGCGCCGTGCACAGCGACCTGTTCTCCGTGCTGGGCGAGGGCGAGCGGTTCGACACCGTCTACTGGCACTCCAACTTCGTCCTGGCCCCGACGGAGTACCGCTACGAGACCGACCACGAGCGCGCCTACGTCGACCCGGGCTACCGGGCGCACCGCGGGTACCTGGTCGAGGCGCCGCTGCGGCTGACCGAAGGCGGCAGCGCCCTGCTGCAGTTCAGCGACCGCGGGGACGTCGAGCGGCTCCACGCGATCGCCGCCGACTGCGGCCGGGACCTGCTGGTCCGTCACCGTCAGGAGTTCCGCGAGGGCGGCGAGACGATCGAGCACATCCTCTTCGAGATCCGCAGGGCGGACTGACCCGCGCCGTCCGCGCGGCCGACTGTCCGCTGATCGGGCGGGAGCACCCGCCCGGGGCCACGGAGGTACCTTGCGCACGCTGCTCATCGACAACTACGACTCGTTCACCTACAACCTGTTCCACTACCTCGCCGAGGTAGGCGGTCACGAGCCCGTGGTGATCCGCAACGACGACCCGCGCTGGCACCGCGGGCTGCTCGACGCCTTCGACAACGTGGTGCTCTCGCCCGGGCCCGGGAACCCGGCGGTCGCGGCCGACTTCGGGATCTGCCGCGAGCTCGTCGAGTACGCGGACATCCCCCTGCTCGGGGTCTGCCTGGGCCACCAGGGGCTGGCCCTGGCGCACGGCGCCACCGTCGGGCGGGCCCGCGAGCCGCGGCACGGTCTCGTCTCGCCCGTGTCGCACACGGGCACCGGCCTGTTCGAGGGGCTGCCCTCACCGTTCGACGTGGTCCGCTACCACTCGCTGGCCGTGACGGACCTGCCGCCCGAGCTGGCGGCGGTGGCCTGGACTCCGGACGGCGTCCTGATGGGCGTCGAGCACCGGCACCGGCCGATGTGGGGGCTGCAGTTCCACCCCGAGTCGGTCCTCACCCGGCACGGCCACGACCTGCTCGCCAACTTCACCCGGCTGAGCGCCGCGTGGCGGGCCGAACGCGGCCGGGAGCGGGTGGAGTCGGTGGCCTTCGGGCTGCTCGACCGGACGGTCGCGCCGCTCGGCCGCACGGCCGAGCGGTCCGCCGCCGACCGCGGCGGGCCGCGCCCGCGCTCCCTGCGGGTCCTGGTGGAGCGGCTGCCCACCCGTTGGGAGGACGAGGTCGCCTACGACCGGCTGTTCCGCACCGGCGCGTACGCCTTCTGGCTGGACAGCAGTCGGCCCGACGCGGCCGGCGGCCGCTTCTCGATCATGGGCGACGGCTCGGGGCCGCTCGCCCGGGTCGCCGAGGCCGACGTGGCGAGCCGGACGGTGACCGTCCGCTCGGCCGCGGAGACCGAGGTGCTGTCGGCGGACTTCCTGGACTGGCTGGACGGGGACCTGCGGGCGACCCGGGCCGAAGTGCCGCCGCTGCCCTTCGCGTTCGCGCTGGGCTGGGTCGGCTACCTCGGCTACGAGCTGAAGGCCGAGTGCGGCGGGAGGGCCGCCCACCGGTCGGAGGACGCCGACGCGGTGATGGTCTTCACCGACCGCGCGGTGGTACTGGACCACGCCACCCGCACGACCTATCTGCTCGCCCTGGCGGAGGAGGGCGAGGAGGGCGAGGAGGGCGAGGAGGCACCGGCCCGGGCGTGGCTGCGCACGGCCGCGGACGCGCTGGAGTCGGTGGCCGGCCGGGCCGCGGCGGAGCACCCCGGGCTCCCGGGCGTCGGCGACCTCCGGCTGCGGCACGACCGCGACGGCTACCTGCGGCTGATCGACCACTGCCAGGAGCTGATCGCCCGCGGCGAGACCTACGAGGTGTGCCTGACCAACATGATCGACGCCCGGGGCGAGCTCGACCCGTGGGACGGCTACCGCGTCCTGCGCCGCAGCAGTCCGGCGCCGTACGCGGCGCTGCTGAGCTTCGGCCGGCTCTCGGTGCTCAGCACCTCGCCCGAGCGCTTCCTGCGGATCGAGGCGGACGGCGGCGTGGAGTCCCGCCCGATCAAGGGCACCCGGCCGCGCGGGGCGACCGCGGCGCAGGACGCCGAGCTGGCGGCGCAGCTGCGCTCGGACCGGAAGGACCGGGCCGAGAACCTGATGATCGTCGACCTGGTCCGCAACGACCTCGGGCGCCACGCGGAGATCGGCTCGGTGCGGGCCGACCGCATCTTCGAGGTCGAGACCTACGCGACCGTCCACCAACTGGTCAGTCCGGTCCGGGCGAAGCTGCGCGCGGGGCGGAGCGCGGTGGACTGCGTCCGGGCCGCGTTTCCGCCGGGCTCCATGACCGGAGCGCCCAAAGTCCGGACGATGCAGATCATCGACGAACTGGAGGCCGGTCCGCGCGGCGTCTACTCGGGCGCCATCGGCTACTTCTCGCTGACCGGGGCGGCCGACCTGAGCGTGGTCATCCGGACGGCGCTGGTCACCCCGGGCCGGGTCCGCTACGGGGTGGGCGGCGCCGTCATCGCGCTGTCCGACCCGGCGGCCGAGTTCGAGGAGACCGCCGTGAAGGCGGGCCCGCTGCTGGCGGCGGTCGGCGCCCGCTTCCCCGGGCGGCATCCGGATCCGGCGGTGCTCTGAGCCCGTGGGGTGTACGGTGGGCGGCCCGCTCGGCGCGCCCACCGTACGCTGCGGGGCCCGGCGGTACGCCCGGCCTTCCTGCGGGCCGGGCGCGGCGTCGGCAAATTGCCTGGTCAGGGCAGGACTTGACGGATTCCCCCGTACCTGACGGAGTGTCGGACGGCGGTTGGCCCGACGGGCCGGCCTGCCGCACGATCTCCCCGACAGCGATTCGTGCCGACCAGTGGTCGGCCAACGGGGGGAGCGCTTTCGTGACGGTCACCGGCAACTCGACGTCCGGCATGCCCGGCATCGACCCCTCCGCTCCCAGACGGGTGCCGCTCGACGCGCTGAAGCCGTCGGACTCGCCGCGCGCCCAGCGCCAGGACGAGGAGCACGTCCGCAAACTCGCCGACTCCGACTGGGAGTTCGACCCGATCCTGGTCCACCGCGGCACCATGCGGGTGATCGACGGCATGCACCGGCTCTCGGCCACCGCCCTGCGCGGCCGGCGCGAGATCGCGGTCCGCTTCTTCGACGGCAGCGAGGCCGACGCGTACGTCCTGTCCGTCCAGCTGAACGTCCGGCACGGGCTCCCGCTGACCCCGGCCGAGCGCCGGCTCGCCGCCGGCCGCATCCTGCGCTCCCACCCGCACTGGTCCGACCGGGCCATCGCGGAGCGCACCGGTCTGAGCGGCAAGACCGTGGGCAAGCTGCGCCGCAGTGCGAGTGCGGAGATTCCGCAGTCGCACACCCGGGTCGGCCGCGACGGCACCGTGCGCCCGCTCAGCAGCGCCGAGGGGCGCCGGATCGCCGCCGCCCTGCTGGCGGAGGACCCGGGCGCCTCGCTGCGCGAACTGGCCCGGGGGGCCGGGGTGTCCACCGGTACGGTCCGCGATGTCCGGGACCGGTTGCGGCGCGGTGAGAGCCCGGTGCCGCAGGGGCGGCGCGACGGCGCCGGGCCCGCGACCGTCCCCCCGCAGCTTCCCCGGCAGCGGACCGGGGAACGGACCGGGGAGCGGCCGGTGGGGGAGGTCTCGTCGGACCTGGCGAGTACGGCGGTGCAGAAGCTGATCAGGGACCCGGCCCTGAAGGCGACCGACTCCGGCCGGCTGCTGCTGCGCGTCCTGCTCAGCACGGAACTGACGCCCGACCAGTGGGAGCGGATCGCCGACGCGCTCCCGCCGCACAGCGTCCCGCTGGTGCACGTCGCGGCCGCCCGCCGCAGCGCGGAGTGGAGCGCGCTCGCCGACGTGCTGGCGCAGCGGGCGCGGGGCGCGGCCTGAGCCGCGTGAGGACCATCGGTACACCGAACGGGGAGAGTTCGTTGGGTACGTTGCGCTGGCTGACGGCGGGGGAGTCGCACGGTCCCGCACTCGTCGCGACGCTGGAGGGCCTGCCCGCCGGCGTTCCGGTGACC